>NZ_KE384602.1:356-624 GCF_000426905.1 Dolichospermum circinale AWQC131C | reverse complement strand
AATTTTTTTCTCCCGCTTCGTTCTTTCAGCTTCAGTTTCTGGAATCAAAAAAGTTTGATTCTTAAAATTCTCAACCTCACCCTCTAACCTTCTTAATTTAGTCTTATTGACATCACTTAATCCTAAAGTTATTTTAAAATTACCCTTAATATCAGCAATCAATTTTTTCATTTCCCGTTTTTGCTCCTTATTTTCAGCATTGCGATAGGTTTTAACAGCATTTCTATAACTTTCCATACTGTATTTACTTCTATTTAAAGCTGGTCGT
>NZ_KE384602.1:0-303 GCF_000426905.1 Dolichospermum circinale AWQC131C | reverse complement strand
GTAAAGTCTCCAACTCTCTCATATTCCCCTCTCCTACAAGGAGAGGGGTTAGGGGTGAGGTTTCATAATAAGCATTTTTCAAAAGTTCAACCCATAACCGCAACTGACATATTTTTACAGAATTAGAGTTAATATCCACACCAAATAAACAACCTTCAATAATCCTTTGTTTCTCATGAAATAAAGTTTCTTGCACCCGTTGACTTTCTTTATTTTTTGGATTATACTCAAATAATAAACCATCCTCATCTGTAATGATTAACTCATCATTCACAACTTCAATCTGATATTCCTTTAATCTTT
>NZ_KE384601.1:204897-205154 GCF_000426905.1 Dolichospermum circinale AWQC131C | reverse complement strand
TTGTATCTTTAACCATTTTTTCTACAACTTCTTTAGCCAAAGCATTCACTAACCAAGGTTGTCCTTGGGTTAAATCAAATGCTGTTTCTATAGCTTCTGGTGTGAAAATTTGTCCTGTTGCTGCTGTATGTTGTTGATATAATTCTCCTACTTCTTCAATATTAAAATCTCGCATAGTAATAGAAGCAACTTTAATATTAAAAGGACTAGATGTATTTAATCTGTCACTACCTCCCGATGCTACTTTATAATCTCGT
>NZ_KE384601.1:197809-204880 GCF_000426905.1 Dolichospermum circinale AWQC131C | reverse complement strand
AAAATTTTCGGGACGGTTAGGAAAACCATCTCTTAATTGTCGTAAAACTGAAATTAATGTTTGGTCTTGTAAAGAATCAATTTCATCTATTAATAATATTAAAGGACGATTTATAGCTTTTGCCCAACCTCTTAAAAAAGCCTTAATTCTGCTTCCTGGTTCTTCCTGTTGCCATTGTTTTGCAGGTGGTTGTAATTCTAGAGGTAGACTATCTTGAATTGTATTATACCAAGTTCCTAAAATTGCTAATTCTGCGGCGATGGGATCATGATTAAATGCACTTCCCACTTCCACTGATACCATGACTGCTGCATAATTTCCTGTATCAGTAAGTTGCTTTGCTAGGGCTAACATGGCGGTGGTTTTCCCTGTTTGTCGTGGTGCATGAAGGACAAAATAACTTTCTTGTGCAATTAACATTGATAAGTCGGGTAAACGACTGGTGGTTGAGAGTGTATAGTTTTTTTTAGGGTTACATGGACCTGCAATATTAAACCAGCGAGTCATGATGATTTTGGTAATAGGTGAACAATTTAAGTTTAGACTATTTTCAGGTTAGGGCGGGTTAGGAAGGCTTCAATTTAAATCGTGACCTCTTGGTGGTGATAAATCCATGACTTCGGTAAACCGGGAATATTTCACCTCACTAGTTGGGGGAAAGTGTGCGGAAATAGCCATTAAACCGACTTTGATATCCTCAAAGAAAATCACACCACCAATTCGTCCGCTTGCTTGCAATGGTCCATGGAAAAATTGATGTCGGGGAATATGGATAAGGAGAGAATTGGTAATTTTGACGTTTTGACCAAATAGTTGTTGACAGGTTTTTTTGACAACTGCATCTATATATTGATTCTGGCTAGGTTTTCCCAAGTTGATGAATTCGGGATGATCCGCAAAATGATCCATGTAATATGTCCAGATGTTAGACAAATCTTTTTCTTCAGTGAGGATTTGCTTGAGTTCTTGCCATCGTTTAAAATTCATAATCAGGAAGGAGATTAAAAGAGGATAGGTAGATTAGATTATTCTTTGCTTACTAAAAATTTATCATAGTTATGCGATCGCAGAGTGTCCCGGTGAGAACTAGCGCGACCTAGTAATCTCTTCCAGTGGCTATTCCAGGGTTAGGGAAAAATTAGGTAACGGTTGAAAACACCAAATAGCCGTTAGTAGATAAAAATAAATGGACTTATGATGTAGCTATTTAAGGAAAAATCAGGGAATAATCAAACCTATCCTTGTAAATCCTGACTATATCAGCAATTCACCGATTTATTGCCATATAACTGCTGTGCGGCCATTGTCCACCTAATAAAGCGTAGATTTCTACAGGTTTTCCAGAAATGGTAATGCCGATTTCATAGGATTTACCTGTGAAAGCAGCAAAGCGCCGACAAGCTTCATCATAAAAGTGACTGCGGCGATAATTTTTATTAGTTAAATCAATGGCAAATAGGCCGTAAAAATAGCGAGGAATACTTTGAATTGTTTCGACAATTTGCCCTAAGTTTCTCGCTAAAATTGCATTTCTGGGAACTTCTGTTCCCCAAGCTGTGTCCAATGCCCAAGAGGCAGAACTGAGGTGAGAACCGCCACAAATTCCACAAATTCTGGGAGTGACAATTAAGCCGGCTTGGGGATCTTTTCCGCGTAAAATTATTTCAAAACCCCGAAAAAGTTCGGCATGAGTCCAGGCGTTTGTGACATATCCATTTTCGATTTCGACACGCACATCTAAATCACCCTCGACTCTACCAACGGGTGAAATATCTAAGGTTTGAATTGGCATATTTTCTGGGTAATTGGTAATTGGTAATTGGTAATTGGTAATTGGTAATTGGTAATTGGTAATTGTTTCTACTAATGACCAATGACTAATAACTAAACGGTAAAAAAGTCTTCCTCTGCCCATTTTGGGGCTGTGTCTTTGGCGACAACGGTAAGCACTGCGTAATCTTTATGGTTGACTCCGGGGGGTATTTCTTTGGGTACTCCCATGACGGTTTGGGTTTTAAAAACTGTTCCGGGTTCAAGGTCAAAAAAGGGAAATTCCGGTTCTGTACAGCCTAAACAGGGCATTCCAGCGCGGGTTTTGGAGGAGACGCGGTTCCAAAGAATACGGTTACAGGAAGAACGGGTCATGGGTCCACGACAACCTAAGTCGTAAAATAGACAACCTTTCCGTTGTCCAAATTCCCCGGTTGTGGCTTTGTATGCAAAGTGAATGTTGCGGGTACAACCGGTTTGGGTGAAGGTGTTAAAGAAGGTTTGGGGACGATGTAGTTCATCGAGAACTATATCATCAATTCGTCCGGTGGCGATCGCTACTAATATCTGCGTTATCCAGTCGGGGTGTGCGGGACAACCGGGAATATTAATGACGGGTAAACCACCTTGACTGACAAAATCTGAACCTAAAAAACCGCCTTTTTCCCGTTTCAGAAATTGTAGTCCTTTGGAGTCGCTGGGGTTGGGTGACATTGCGGGAATTCCCCCCCAGGTCGCACAGTCTCCTACTGCGACAATGAATTTGGCAACTTTGGCTAAATCGTTTAACCAATCTTTCATAGGACGGTCTGCAAACCGGTTCCATTCTCCTGTACCATTAGGGGCGTTAACTACGCTGCCTTCAAATACCAAAATATCCAGGGGCGTTTTCCCTAAAATACAGTCCCATAACATGATTTGGACGTTATCACCCAATTCTAAACCCAGGGAAGGATGCCAAAGTATTTTCATGCCGAAATCAGCAATTAAATCACAAGCTGTCGGTTCTTCCGCATTCAGAAATGACATGGTGTTACCTGAACAAGCACCACCTTGTAGCCAAAGTACATTAGTCATTAGCTATGTATTTTTATATATGTTGACAATGGACAATTAAGGAAGTTATTTAAGGGTATAACTTACCCTTTTTTCAGGATTTAGCTTGTAGATTTTGACCCTCTTGATCATTAATTTGGACTCCTATTTGATTTGTGGGCAACATTTGTATTAACCAACCACTTGGGACACAGAGATCACGGAGGAGGAGAACAGGGAGATGTCTATGTCTACTGCAATTGCCACAAACACATTTTCTTTAGGAGTGCTATAGCTATATTTGTTATTATAATCTAAGGTATTATTTAAGTCAATTACCTTTTTTCTAAATAAAACTTAAAAGTTTTTGAATAGGCAAATGGCAGTAAAATAACAAATAAATAACAAGTATAAAAATTAATTAATTATCAGGACGTGATCCAGCAGTTCCCGATCTTATGAAGTACAGATATTAATAATAAAACTCTTGTGGTGCGGGCATCTTGCCTGCACAAAGTGTACTTCACTCAAGCTCAACTTGCTGTATAATTTCCCCTACTTTAAAAGTTTCTCGTCCTATTGTCACTATATCATCATCTCCTAATTTCCGGCCTCTTCTTGTTTCCACTATACCATTCACTTTCACCTCACCATCAAGTATCAACAATTTCGCTTGACCTCCCGTAGAGGCTATACCAATAAACTTTAAAAACTGGTCTAATTTAATCATTTGCTTTTACTAATTACTTAAAAAGTATCATCCATAGCAATATAGCAGAATTTAGGATTTTGGCAATAAATTAAATTCTACCAAAGCCGGTAAAAAGTTTTTATTTTCATGACTAGGACGACTGAGTTTAATTAGGACAAACCGCTGTAAAATGGTTAAATTTTTCCAAGCTTCGATAGTGATAATTATACCTATTTCTTGAGCTTTTTCGTCAACACTTCTGGGAATATTGGTGATATCTAACCATGGTGGATTAGGTTCAATTGGTAATTCAGCCACAGATTTAGCAGTCAGTTTTAATACTAGCTGCTGAATATAATCTCTGTAATTATGAATTTGACTATCTGTAGCACAAGGTAATATGATTAATTTTTGACGTGACTCTTGATTCATCTCATTCCATTCTGCTAATTTTAGCTTAATTCCGCAAGTATCTAGCTTGTAACGTACTAGCATAGGAATACAGCGCAAGGAATCAACAAAATCCGCTTCAAATTCAAAAAAATCTGTCATAAAATGGGTGTTATTTATTTATGAAAAATAGATTTATATAGTTATTGTAAATGATTTATGAGAAAATATCGTAGGATCTATAGCCCGCCTGGGAATTAATTCCCAGTCTCATAGCCAAAGTCATCTTTAGATGACTAAGTAACCCAAAAATTCCTGAGTAAACTTTAGTTTACTTTAGCTATTAGCCCGGAACTTAAGTTCCGGGCGGGTCTGGAAGCCAATAAATCGGATTGCTATAGAATACAAATATTATGAATATTGATTCCCAGTATCATGTTACGACTATTATTTTAGCTGGTGGTAAAAGCACTCGCATGGGTAGAGATAAAGCTTTGATTGCCATGGGCGGTGTGCCTATGTTAAGATTAATTTGTACTATTGCAGAGGCTTGTACGGATAAAGTTTATATTGTCACTCCCTGGCCAGAACGTTATCAAGAATTACTCACACCTCACAGTCAATTTATTCGAGAAGTTCCTTTACCTGGGGAAACTGGAAATGAACCCCGCACCCATGGACCCCTTGTAGGTTTTATGCAAGGTTTAGCAGCAGTAGAAACAAATTGGGTACTTTTATTGGCTTGTGATTTACCAAATTTACGGCTAGAAATATTGCAAAATTGGATAGGTCAATTAGATACAATTCCCGAAAATAAAATAGCAGCTTTGGTACAAAATCATCAAATTTGGCAGCCTTTATGTGGTTTTTATCGTCGTCGTTGTTTACCGGAATTAAGGCAGTATATTGAACAAGGTGGACGTTCTTTTCAAGAGTGGTTAAAATCTTATTCTGTAGAAGTATTGCTTTTGGAAGATCCAGAAATGCTATTTAATTTTAATCATCTTGATTCTGTAAAATTTCTATAAAGATAAGTAATTTTACTCTAGACTTTTTCTAGAGGTTGTTTTATAGTAATTAATAATTATTAATTAAATAACTCAATTATATTTTTGGTAGTAATACCTATTAATTAAAATGTGCGTTGCTGGGATTTTATCTGATTATCTATAGAGATAGAATATTTCTAGATTGATAATTAAAATTTCCGTAATTTATGCAACCTAGATATTGATAATTTAATTCTTTTCTTCAACTAGTTAGAGTACACCAATTATGATATCTAGTATGACAGATTCAGCGGTCAAAGCAGCGATCGCGGCTATATCTTCCGAGTCAGCAACAACAGCAGAAAAAATCCAAATGCTGATGGAAATTGCTACAGGTTTACAAAAAAAGCCGCAAACATCCCAAGATTTACGCCATGCAATTGGGCTATTTGACCGTGCATATCAAATGTGTGGGGAGGAATACGTTTTACTGAAAGCACGGGCTAAGGTGGGCAGGGCAGGGGCATTACAGATGATTCCTGATGGTGATTCCCAGATGTTGCAAGAAGCGCGGGTAGATTATGAGGAAGCTTTGCCAATTTTACAACAATTTGCCACAGCGGAGGAGGTAGCAGCAGCCCAAATGAATTTGGGTTTAGTTTTACAGTCTTTAGTTCCCGAAAATTTAGCGCGGATAACTGATAGTATTCATGTTTATCATCAGGCTTTGCGGGTGTTTACTTGGGAAAAGTATCCGCAAGAATATGCGATTTTATATAATAATATAGCGATCGCTTATCTGTCTATACCTATGTCATCAGAACGGGAATCTTTACGTCAAGGTTTAGCAATACAGTCTTTTGAAACTGCTCTCAAACATATTAACATCATTGACCATCCTAGAGAATATGCAATGTTGCAAAATAATTTAGGAAATGCTTTACAATATTTAGTAAGTTCTCATCCTATAGACAATAATTTACGGGCTGTTTTGGCTTACAATGAAGCTTTGAAAGTGCGTAATCCTCAAGATACACCGTTAGAATATGCTAACACAATTTCTAACAAAGCTAATGTTCTTTTCAACCTACCTGACAATCCTGAAAAACCGGAATTAGGAAATCAAAGAAATCTTTTGCAAGCGCGAGAATACTATCAGCAAGCTTGGCAAATATTTACAGAAAATCAACAATTTGAACAAGCGGAAATAGTAGGTAAAGCACTAGAAGATTTAGCCGCAGAAATCCAAGTATAGGAGAATCATCATGTTTGATTTTGTCAATGATCCAGAATTTATTAACTTTCTGTATAGTCTAAATACAGAATTAAATTTCACCACAGGATTTACTTGGTTAATCATTGCTGTAATTTTATCAATGGTTGGTGGTGCAATTGGTGGAATTATCCTTGCTGGTAAAGATATCGGATACAAATTTGCAGCCATAATTGGTAGTTTATTCGCACCAGCGGGGGTAATTCCTGCGGTAATTTTAGGGTTATTTATCCTGAATTTATTAGCTAATTACTAGGAGGATATATGTTAGAATTAAGTTGGTTTTCTATTAAGTTATTTTTTAAGGGTAAACTATTCCGTGACCCCATATATTTTCTGCGTCAAACTATAATTGCTAGTGGTATTGGCACAGTTATATTAGTATTACTAGCACAAGCATCAATTCCCCTTTGTATTCCCATTACTGTAGCTAGTTTAATTACGGGTGCAATTATGCCTTTTTTATTGCAAGATTTTAGAATGAAATGATTTACAGTAGGTTGGGTTGACACTAGGAAACCCAACATGATCAATAGATAAACAAGTAGGTTGGGTTGACATTAGGAAACCCAACATCAACATTTTCATTTTCACAACTTGTTGGGTTTCGCTGTCGCTTAACCCAACCTACAAATATATTACAATTATATGCTATGATAAAAATCAAGAAATTTAATAAATAATTATCCAGGGATTATGTCTGATTTTAATAACTACATCCAAGATTTACAAGAAAATAGCCAACGCGGTGGAGAACGCAGTCATTACCCCAGTCTAAAACGACTAATTGAAGGTTTAATGATTGGGATTAATGCCAGAATTGAAGAAAAAGGTAATCAAGCAGGAATACCCGATTTAACTATCAGAAAAAATGAGCGGATTTTAGGATATATAGAAGCTAAAGATATTAATATTGATTTAAA
>NZ_KE384601.1:196399-197448 GCF_000426905.1 Dolichospermum circinale AWQC131C | reverse complement strand
AATTTGCAGATATGTACGCTCAAACTATCGCTTATGGGTTATTTACTGCAAAAATTGGTCATGCACAAAACCCTGGAGAATTTGCATTTAATCGCACAACAGCAAGTATTTATATTACTGATAAAATTCCTTTTTTAAAAGGTTTATTTGATTTAGTTTTAGGAACTAATAGCGTTAGTAAAATTCACAAATCAATTGAGAATTTAATAGACTTATTTAACACAATAGACATGACCAATATTTTAGACAACTTTGGTCAAGAAACCCGCACAGAAGATCCAGTTATTCACTTTTACGAAACATTTTTAGCCGCTTATGAATCTTCATTGAGAAAAAGTAGAGGAGTTTATTATACTCCTGAACCTGTAGTTAATTTTATTGTCCGTTCTGTTAATGATATTTTAGTTAATGAAGAAATTTTTGATTTAGAATATGGTTTAGGAAATCGCAAAGTCACAATTCTTGACCCCGCAACGGGAACAGGAACATTTTTATATGCAGTTATTAAACAAATTCGTGATAATGTTGCTAAATATGGTGTTGATAAATGGAATAGTTTTTTAAGAGACGCAAAACTTTTAAAGCGTTTATTTGGGTTTGAATTATTGATGACTCCCTATACCATAGCGCATTTAAAATTAGGTTTATTATTAGGAGATTTGGGTTATAAATTTGCACCAGCAGAAAGATTAAAAATTTATTTAACTAATGCTTTGGAAGCAGGAATAAAATCCGGGGAATTAATTCCCGGAATTACCCAAATTATCGCGGAAGAATCAAGTCAAGCAGCCAAAGTAAAAACCAACATTTTTGTAACTGTAGTCTTAGGAAATCCTCCTTATGCTGTCAGTTCGCAAAATGCGAGTAAACGCAAAAGGGTCTTAAATCAAGATGAAAGATATTTAGCAGATATTGAATATACTGGTTCAGTTTGGAATCGGATTTATAAAACCGGAAAAGCGGGTAAAACTATCACCGAATTAACCCACATTGGGGAACTTTTAGAACTATATAAAGGTAGAGTGAGACTGGAAGGAGAAAAGAATATT
>NZ_KE384601.1:131988-196269 GCF_000426905.1 Dolichospermum circinale AWQC131C | reverse complement strand
CAATGGTTTAATTCATCGAGGTATGAGGGAAGAATTATTAAAGTATTTTGATACATTATATATCATGGATTTACATGGTAATTCTTTATTAAAAGAAACCACTCCAGAGGGAAATATTGATCAAAATGTGTTTGATATTCAACAGGGTGTAGCGATTTTAATTGCTGTGCGGGAAAAAGATAAACCTGATTATGGTTCTACTGCTTATAAATCCAGAGATGGTGTTAAGGAAATGGCTAAGGTGTTATATTATGATCTGTGGGGAAGACGCGAGGATAAATATAAGTTTTTAGAATCTGCAAGTTTAGATAATGTTAATTGGATAGAAGTAAAACCTACTGAACCTAATTACTTTTTTGCACCGAAAGATTTTGATTTAGCAACGGAATATAATCAAGGATGCTTAATCAGCGATATATTTATAATTAATTCCAGTGGTTTTACTACTCATAGAGATAACTTTGCAATAGATTTTGATAGAGATGTAATTAAAAAAAGAATACGTGATTTAATATCTGAAGATTTATCTAATGATTATTTGCAAGAATTATATACTATTCATGATAGTAGAGATTGGAATTTAGCTGAAGCACGAAAACAAGTTAGAAAAAATCTCAACTGGGAAAATGATTTAATTAGTTGTTTGTATCGTCCTTTTGATAAGCGTTTCTGTTATTTAAGTACAGTAGCAATGGATTTTCCGCGTCCACCATTGAAACAGCATCTAATACAAGATAATCTGAGTTTATTATGTAATCGTCAGCTTTCTATTATGGGGTGGAGACATATTTTTGTTACTAACTCAGTTCCTGAAATCTGTTCTATTTCATCAGCAAGTAGAGAAAGGACTTATGTTTTTCCTCTCTACACATACCCAAATACAGAAAATAAACAAACAAATCTTTTTCTAGAAAAAACTCCTAACCTATCCCCAAAATTCTTAGAAGCTATCAAAGAAAAACTTGGTAAAATACCCACACCAGAACAAATCTTTTACTATGCTTATGCTATATTTCACAGTCCTACATACCGCACTAGATACGCTGAATTTCTGAAAATAGATTTTCCCCGTCTTCCCTTAACTAGTAATCAAAACCTATTTAATTCATTAGTTATCAAAGGAGAAGAATTAGTTAACTTACATTTAATGAAATCTGATACACTCAATAATTTAATGACAACCTATCAAACAATAGGAGATAATCAAATTACTGAAGTTACCTATAATTCAGAATTGCAAAGAGTATATATCAATAAACAGAGTTATTTTACCAATATTCCTCCACATATCTGGGAATTTAAAATTGGTGGATACCAAGTATTAGATAAATGGTTAAAAGACAGAAAAAACGCCAAACGTCAATTATCTACTGAAGAAATTAACCATTATCAAAAAATTGTTATCTCCTTAACAGAAACTTTCCGAATAATGGAGGAAATTGATAGAATTATTCCAGGTTTTCCGATCATCTAAATATGTTGGGTTTCCTTGCGTCAACCCAACCTACAATTTTATTAACTAAACCTGGATTAAATAGCATAAACATTAATTCCTTGTCTACATTGCAAACCCAAAATATATCCCATTTCTCCCTCTTCCCTGATAGCGCGAAAATAATATTAGGAAATAATATTACACCCGAACAGTTGGTAATTCCCCTTGTACCCACTCCGACAACAATGTTTGGACCCCGTGCAGCTTGTTTATTATCACCAACAGGACCGTTATGGGTAGCAGATACGGGACATCATCGTTTATTGGGGTGGCAAAATTTACCCACAAAAGATTATGAACCTGCGGACTGGGTAATAGGACAACCAGACTTTTTTCATGAAGGACAAAATGCCAAAAATACACCAGGAAAATCTACATTTAGTGTACCTACGGGTATTTGTAAATGTGGTCATGGTTTAGCGGTTGCAGATGCTTGGAATCATCGTATTTTAATCTGGTATAATACACCTAATGATAGTCATATTCCCGCAGATTTAGTATTAGGACAAACTAACTTTCTTGATAATAAACCAAATCGAGGAAACCAACAACCCGCAGCTAATACTCTCCATTGGCCTTACGGTATTTTTTATCATCAAGGTCAGCTATTTGTAGCTGATACCGGAAATCGTCGGTTATTAATTTGGAATCAATTACCCACAGAAAATGGTCAACCTGCGGATATAGTTTTGGGACAACCAGATATGATATCACGCAATGAAAATGGGGGTAGTTCTCCCACTGCTGCTAGTATGCGTTGGTGTCATGATATCACGATGTGGGATGATAATTTAGTGGTTGCTGATGCGGGTAATAACAGGATCATGATTTGGCCGGGAATACCAACAGAAAATAATACTCCTTGTGCGGTGATTTTAGGACAAAAAAACTTTAATTTTGTAGAATTAAATCAAGGGGTTTATTTTCCTAGTGCTAGTAGTTTAAGTATGCCTTATGGAGTAGATATTTGGGGAGATTATTTAATGGTAGCTGACACGGCTAATTCGCGTTTAGTAGGATGGAAAAAACGAGAATCTATTTTATTATTACAGGGTGCAGATGCTGATATTGTCATTGGGCAAGATAACTTTACAAATAAAAGTGAAAATCGCAATTTTGGACTACCAACACGACAAAGTTTAAATTGGTGTTATGGAGTTAAGGTTTGTGGAGAAGTTGCGGTAATTGCCGATTCTGGGAATAATCGCGTTTTGATTTGGAAGTTTTGATTATCTCACGCAAAGTCGCAAAGACGCAAAGGAAGGAAGAATGAGAATAGAAGAAATTAGGGTTAGTGGGATTGTACAAGGTGTGGGTTTCCGTCCTACCGTTTATCGTTTAGCTAATATTTTACGTTTGAAAGGGGAGGTTTATAATGATGGAAAAGGGGTGTTAATTCGTGTTTCTGGTAGTGAGGAAATAATAACGGAGTTTGTGAATAAATTATATCAAGAATGTCCGCCTTTGGCAAAAATTAATCAGGTGGTCAGAAGTCTATATTGGGGAGAATTTAATTTTGATAATTTTGTGATTTCTCCAAGTGTTAATAGTGTGATAAAAACTCAAGTTTCTCCTGACGCTGCAAGTTGTCCCCAATGTCAAAGGGAAATTTTTGATCCTTTTAGTCGTTATTTTCGTTATCCTTTTACTAATTGTACTCATTGTGGTCCAAGGTTAACTATTATTCGCGCTATTCCTTACGATAGGGATAATACGAGTATGGCCAATTTTCCCATGTGTAAGGAATGTAAAAGGGAATATGAAGATGTGGAAAATCGTCGTTTTCATGCTCAACCTGTGGCTTGTTTTGTATGCGGACCTCGTGCATGGTTAGAAAGGGCTGACGGTAAACCTGTGATATCTGATATGTTCTCAATGTTGGATGATTTGGATGCTGTTTGTACTTTATTACAAAAGGGTGAAGTTGTCGCTATTAAAGGTTTAGGTGGTTTTCATTTGGCTTGTGATGCTACTTTGGAAAATGCAGTTCAAAAACTCAGAACTCGTAAACATAGATATCATAAACCTTTGGCTTTAATGGCTAGAGATATGAATATTATTTCTGAATATTGCTATATTAATGATTTAGAAAAAGAATTATTAACAAGTTCGGCTGCACCTATTGTTTTATTAAAAATTAAAGATAATAATAAATTAGCTTCTTCTATAGCACCAGGACAAAATACTCTGGGTTTTATGTTACCTTATACGCCTTTACATCATTTAATTCTCAAAAGAATGAAAGTACCAATAGTTTTAACTAGTGCTAATATTTCTGATGAACCACAATGTATAAATAATGAAGAGGCTAAAGATAAATTATCGAAAATAGCTGATTATTTTCTATTACATAATCGAGATATTGTTAATAGAGTAGATGATTCGGTAGTTAGAGTTATTGACAATAAAATTCAAACCCTCAGACGTGCTAGAGGATATGCACCAGCACCAATTATTTTACCACCGGGATTTGAAAAAATACCGCCTATTTTAGCCATGGGTAGTGAGTTGAAAAATACCTTTTGTTTATTAAGAGAAGGTGAGGCGATTTTATCACAACATTTAGGAGATTTAGAAAATGCGTCCGCGTTTAATGCTTATCAAGAAACATTGAATTTATATCTAAATTTGTTTGAACATAAGCCAGAAATAATTGCTATTGATAAACATCCAGAATACTTATCATCTAAACTTGGTAAACAACTAGCAACGGTTAATCATATTAAATTAGCAGAAATTCAACATCATCACGCCCATATAGCCGCTTGTATGGCAGAAAATCAAATTTCTTTAGATACAAAACCGATTTTAGGAATAGCCTTTGATGGTTTAGGATATGGAGAAGACGGTACATTATGGGGAGGAGAATTTTTATTAGCAGATTATCAAAGTTTTCAAAGATTAGCAACATTTAAACCAATGGCTATGATAGGAGGAAAACAGGCAATTTATCAACCTTGGAGAAATACCTATTCTCAATTAATTAATGCTTTTAGTTGGCAAGAAATACCAGAAAAATACAGGGATTTAGCAATAATCAAATTTTTAGAACATAAAAACCCTAAACTACTCAACCAAATCATAGAAAAAGGTATTAATTCACCCTTAACATCGTCAGTAGGAAGATTATTTGATGCAGTTGCAGCAGCCATAGGTATTTGTCCAGAACAATGCAGCTATGAAGGACAAGCAGCCATAGAAATGGAAGCAATAGCTGATACCAATATTTTAAACAATGATAAAGAAACTCTAAATTATTCCTTTAAATTGGAAAAATCAGCTAATATATATTATATAGATACATCCCCGACATGGCGAGAAATTTTGAATGATATAAAACAGCACATTTCATCATCAGAAATAGCTGCAAAATTTCATCAAAGTTTAGCTATAACCACCGTCAAAATAGTTAAAAAATTGAAACAAGAAAATCAATTTAATCAAGTAGTATTAACAGGAGGAGTATTTCAGAACCAAATTTTATTACAACAGGTAAAAATGCAATTAGAAAAATTAGAAATTAACGTATTAACTCATAGTATAGTACCAACAAATGATGGAGGATTATCACTAGGACAAAGTGTAATTGCAGCCGCTAAATACTTAAAAGAAACGCTATAAAAACCTCCGTTGTCTCCGCGCCTCTGCGTGAGATAAATCTTAAAAAAGGAAAACTAAAATGTGTTTAGGAATACCCGGACAAATAACAGAAATAACCAACAGAGAACACAAACTAGCCACAGTTAATATTGGAGGAGTGAAAAGAGAAATAAACATAGCCTGTATAGTTGACCAACAACACCCACCAGAAGCTTGTATAGGAGATTGGGTATTAGTTCATGTTGGTTTTGCTATGAACAGAATCAACGAAAAAGAAGCAGCAGAAACATTAAAATTATTGCAAGAAATAGCCGCCTTGCACTAAAGTACAAGGCTAATAGCAAAAGTCCCTTAAAACGGACTGGAAAAACAAAATAATGACATTCTAGCTAATCATAGCTAATCAATTTATGTTTTGTAAAGTAATTAATCCAAAATCTAAAATCTAAAATCTAAAATTGATATGAAATATGTAGACGAATTTCGCAACCCCGAAAAAGCCCAAGCTTTACAACAAGAAATAACCAAACTCAGCCAACAAATAAATAGACATTTAAAAATCATGGAAGTATGTGGAGGACATACCCATTCTATTTTTAAATATGGAATCGAAGAAATATTACCCGATAATATAGAATTAATTCATGGTCCTGGTTGTCCAGTTTGTGTGATGCCTAAAGGTAGAATAGAAGATGCGATCGCACTGTGTCAACTACCCAACATCATATTTACCACATTTGGCGACGCAATGCGTGTACCTGGTGCAAAAACCAGCCTTTTGCAAGCTAAAGCCCAAGGTGCGGATATTCGCATGATTTATTCACCCTTAGATAGCCTGAAAATAGCCAGAGAAAACCCCCATAAAGAAATAGTATTTTTCGGTTTAGGCTTTGAAACCACCGCCCCCAGCACTGCATTTACCATACTTCAAGCAGCCGCAGAAAATATCACTAATTTTAGTATGTTTTCTAATCATGTATTAGTAATTCCCGCCTTGCAAGCATTATTAGAAAATCCCGATTTACAACTTGATGGTTTTATTGGTCCTGGTCATGTAAGTATGGTAATAGGCACAGAACCTTATGAATTTATTACCCAACAATATCATAAACCAATTGTTATTTCTGGCTTTGAACCATTAGATATCTTCCAATCAATTTGGATGTTATTAAAACAAATAGTAGAAAATCGTTGTCAAGTTGAAAATCAATATAACCGTTTAGTAGAAACTAGGGGAAATCAAAACGCATTAACAGCCATGAATCAAGTTTTTACAGTGCGAGAAAAATTTGCATGGCGAGGTTTAGGAGAAATACCCAATTCCGGTTTCAAAATTCGCCCAGAATATGCCCAATTTGATGCTGAAGTTAAATTTACAATTCCGAATTTAAAAATAGCAGATCATAAAGCTTGTCAATGTGGAGAAATTCTCAAAGGAGTTTTAAAACCTTGGCAATGTCAAGTATTTGGAACAGCTTGCACACCAGAAACACCCATAGGAACTTGTATGGTTTCTTCTGAAGGTGCTTGTGCAGCATATTACAAATATGGGCGACTGTCAACCATGGCAAAAACAGATAAATCAGGTGTATCGTCCGAACCTATATCAGTCTAAATTGCACAATTTGAGGAAAATTATATGCCTTTTGTCACTGTTCAAATTGGTAAGGGTCACTCCATAGAAAAAAAGCGTAAACTAGCCCAAGCTGTCACTGAAGCTTTAGTTTCTGCACTAGGAACAAAACCAGAATGGATAACTATTCATATTGATGAATTTGAACGGGATAATTGGGCGGTTGGAGGGGTTTTACACTCTGATAAACACGCTGGTAGACATGAAGAAACTGGCAGATAATTAACTAATAATGACAGGCAAGATGCCTGTCCCACAACAAAAAATATAATTACAAATAATTACAAAGCAATTTTCAAAATGACAATTAACTCTCATCAAAATCCACTTTTCCAAAAAATTGAGCAAGTCCGTCGTCGTCAAGGAAAGATAAGAGATACTCACATTAACTTATCCCATGGTAGCGGTGGTAAAGCCATGAGAGATTTAATCGCCGATATCTTTGTGAAAAGTTTTGATAATCCGATTTTATCCCAATTAGAAGACCAAGCCACATTTGATTTACTGAGTCTTTCTCAACATGGAAAACGATTAGCATTTACCACAGATTCCTATGTAGTAGATCCTTTATTTTTTCCTGGTTCAGACATAGGAGAATTAGCAATTAATGGTACAATTAATGATTTAGCCGTGAGTGGTGCAAAACCTTTATATCTGACTTGTAGCATGATTTTAGAAGAAGGTTTACCCATAGAAACATTAAGAAAAGTTGTAGCTAGTATGCAGAAAGCAGCGGAAAAAGCTGGAGTGCAAATAGTCACAGGAGACACCAAAGTCGTTAATAGAGGTTGTGCCGATAAATTATTTATAAACACTGCCGGCATTGGCATAATTCCCCCAAACATTGACATTTCTCCTCGCAACATTCAACCGGGAGACGTAGTAATTATTAATGGAGAAATTGGAAATCATGGCACAGCAATATTAATTGCCAGAGGAGAATTAGCATTAGAAACAGATATAGAAAGTGATTGTCAACCACTGCATGAATTAGTCGCCGAAATTATTAAAATTTGTCCCCAAATTCACGCCATGCGAGACGCAACTAGAGGAGGTTTAGCCACAGTCTTAAATGAATTTGCCCTCACTTCCAACTTAGGAATACGCATTCATGAAAATGCAATTCCCATTAAAGAAGAAGTAAATGGAGTATGTGAAATCTTAGGTTTAGAACCCTTATATTTAGCCAACGAAGGAAAATTAGTCATAGTTGCACCTCCAGAAAAAGCCGATTTGATTTTAGCAACAATGAAAAACCACCCCACAGGAAAACAAGCATCTATTATAGGTGAAATAATTCCCCACCCACCAGGAATAGTCTTTTTAAAAACCGTCTTTGCTGCAGAAAGAATCATAGATATGTTAGTAGGTGATCAACTGCCCAGAATATGTTAAAATCCATAGTAGGTTGGGTTGACAAAGGAAACCCAACATTTTCGACATTTTTGCGGTTTTGTTGGGTTGCGCTGTCGCTTAACCCAACCTACAAATTCTATCATCAACACAGAAGTCGGGTATCTTGTGCATGAATTAGTGATATAATCATATACAATACTTATTTGTTACCAGAATATGTTAAAACACCTCACAATTACAGAAGCACAACAGCAAATTTTACATTTGCCAGATGATGTACAACAAGAGCCAATAATTATTACCAAACATGGTAAACCAGTTATGGCGGCTATTAGTTTTGAGCAATATGAATCTTTATTAGAAACTTTAGCAATTTTATTTGATCAAGAATTTAACCAACAATTACAACAAAGTATAGCTCAAGCACACAGGGGAGAAACTATTAGTTGGCATGATGCAAAACTCAAACTCGGACTTTGAAAAACCACAAACTGATAATATTGAATTTGAAATTCAGTTAACGCCTTTAGCATTGGAGATGTTAACAAATATTAAAGATAAACGTCACCAAAAAGCTCTAATTTCACGAATTGATAAACTAAAAATAGAACCTGAAAAGCAGGGAAAACCTTTAACTGGACAACTAATAAATTATCGTAGTCTTAGGGCTGTAGGGCAACGCTACCGTATAGTTTATCAAGTGGAAAATGATAAGGTAGTTGTTTTAGTAGTTGGCATAGGTTTAAGAAAGGAAGGTAATAAGGAAGATATTTATAATCTCTTACAAAAATTATTATAGCAGTTCCCATGCTCGTGAGATACAAAGTTTTTTAGTTTTAGGGAACAGGAAATAAATTGATGTGTACTTCATTATACTCCAAATTGTCTGTAACGGCTCAACTGTCACCTAATATGCACGAACTCGGAATCACCCAAAACATCATTGCCATAGTCACCGAAAATGCCCAAGGTAAAAAAGTCCAAAGAGTATTATTAGAAGTTGGTAAATTATCGGCTATTATGCCAGATGCAATTAAATTTTGTTTTGATATTTGCGCCCAAGGTACAATAGTTGAAGGGGCAAGATTAGAAATTTTGGAAATACCAGGAATGGCTAAATGTCGTCAATGTGGTACAAATTTTTATGTCGAAAAACCTTTTGGTATTTGTGAATGTGGTAGTATTAAATTAGATATAATAGCTGGTGAAGAACTAAAAATTAAAGAAATTGAAGTAGAGGAATTATGTGTGTAAATTGCGGATGTTCTGGTGATAATCAAACAACAATTACAAATATGGAAAATGAACACCATCATACTCATACTTTAGCAGATGGAACTGTAATTACTCATTCTCATCATCATGAGGAAACAACCCAAATTCATGCTCAAATCCATAATACAACCATATCTTTAGAACAAGAAATATTAGGTAAAAATAACCTATTAGCTGCCCAGAATCGCGGCTGGTTTAAAGGTCGAAATATTCTGGCTTTAAATTTAATGAGTTCTCCCGGTGCTGGCAAAACTACTTTATTAACTCGCACTATTAATGATTTAAAAAATACACTAACTATCAGCGTTATTGAAGGTGATCAAGAAACTACAAATGATGCTGAAAAAATTAAATCCACTGGTTGTCAAGTGGTACAAATTAACACGGGTACGGGTTGTCATTTAGATGCTTCTATGATAGAAAAAGGGCTGCAAGAATTGAATCCGCCCCTTAATTCTGTGGTGATGATTGAAAATGTCGGAAATTTGGTTTGTCCGGCTTTGTTTGACTTGGGAGAAGCGGCTAAGGTGGTAATTTTATCGGTAACGGAAGGGGAAGATAAACCCATTAAATACCCTTATATGTTTCGCAGTAGTGATATTATGATTTTAACGAAAATTGATTTATTACCTTATATCAATTTTGATGTTCAGCGTTGTATTGAATATGCTAAACAGGTAAATCCCAAAATCCAAGTGTTCCAAGTTTCTGCTACTACTGGGGAAGGTTTGGAAGATTGGTATGGGTGGTTAAGTCAAGAGGAAGTTATATGAAACTAGAAAAAACTATTTACAAAAATAATCATGATAATTTCATATAAAGTCCTCAAGGTAAGTGGTTTAACAGAAAAGCAACTTTTACTAGAAATTATAATATAGTTTACACTATTTATAGAGGTTATCGGTTGAGTAAGATACAAAAACCCCACCCCCCTCCCCGCAAGCGAGGAAGGGGCTTAGGATGTATCTCACTCAAGTGCATACCCCCTATATATCACCGGGGATCTGAATATAGTGGGAAGTGCGATCGCTAAGTTCGACCAAGTAATCTAAGATGATTTTCAAACAATTCTGTAATCCGTCTAGCGTCATTTTGGGAAATTTCACCCATTCTTACCCTACGAGATAAGGCAGAAAATAATTCCACCTCAACTAATTGACTAATGATCGGTTTATCTTCTTGTTTTTGTAATAGTTGTTCAACAACAGCACTTAATTTTTCAGGCACATAATAAGGAACAATGGCGCTAGTATCTAAATAAATCAATATCTTTCGTTCTCTCTTTCTTCTAATATCGTGGTACTCATTGAACTTCCTTTTAAAACTATGGATTTTCTAAAATCGTTTAAACTAGGAAATACTTTTTTTACCTGTTGGGGAGGAAGAAGACGGGCAATTTCTTTGCCTTCTTTCATCAGAATAAATTGCTCACCTTTAGCGACTTGTTCTAGAAGTTTATATAAATTTTGAGTAGCTTCTTCAATTGTAATCTGAGTCATAAGGTTCTCAACATTTTACAAATTTTCTTTAATTATATAACAGAAATAGATGTTTTGTAAATAGATTTGGGAGACTAGATCCCCAACTTCTTTGAGAAGTCGAGGATCTGAATATTAGGATCGCCCAAAATCATCCTCTTATGAAAGAGCGATAAGTAAGTTGGCGTTAAAGAATCAACATATGTAACGAAATGTAAATTCGACAAATACCTTATAGATAGGTTATTTCAGGGTTTTTACGAAAAAAATGTATATTGATTTTATCGTGCCGACTTACTTAGCATAAAATCACCCTATTATGAAAGAGCGATCGCCTACAATCATCCTATTATCAAAAGAGCGAAGAAAAAACACTAAAATTAGGGCGTACCTCGTCTTCCCTCTTTTATGCCACGTTTCATCCAATGATCTATAGCTCCTTTACAGTTAGACTTCCCATAAACACGAGCTACATCTGGATTATTTTCTAAGTAGTAGCTAGGATTAAAGTTTGCAGAACCTTGTCTACACTCGCGCATTCCATTTGTTAACCAGTGGTTAATTCCACGAATATAAGCAGATCTACCAACAGTACCAAAGTGTGCTGCTAAGTCAGGATATCTATTCAGATAATATTTTGCATTAAAAGCAGGATGACCTTCTCTAGATTCTTGCAGTCCACGGTTTTTCCAATGAGTGGTTGCTGCACTTAAATTATTTCGACCAAATTCTTCTCTTAGGTCTTGATATAGACTCATGTAATATTTTGCATCAAAAACGTAAGGGTCAAAAATAATAGACTCGCTTTGAGCAATTTGTTGAGTCTGTGCAGTAGCTGATGGTACTCCATCTAGTTTACTCAAAAAGCTAATAGCTATAACTGGGATGACTCCAACAGAGAAAAGAGTTTTTAACAATTTCATAGGGTTATTGTTCCAATAATACTTTCACCAATAGTATTTCTATTCACCAAAAAAATCAACGAGTATCCCCGCAGAAAAATGTGCGAACTCCCGCAAGTTAAATTGCGGACTTATATCTATACGAAACTACACCAAACAACTAACATTGAAAAGCGGAAAAAAGCGGATCGTAAAAAAAATTAAAAAACAGACGGAAAAAAGCTGAAAAATACGGATAAAGTCTGCTAAAATTATCTATGTCGCGTTACATTTATCAATATGCAGGTTCAGCAACTACTACAACTTGTGGATGACGCTCTTTATCTCAACACAGGACAGCATCTCAACGACTTACAACGTGGTGTTATTGAAGGAACACTAAAATATCAAAAGTATGCTGATATTGCCGAAACCTGTGGTTGTAGCCCCGGTCACGCGAAGGATGTAGGTTACGAACTCTTGCAAATGTTATCTGATATTTTTGATGAACCAGTTGATAAAGGTAATCTTAAATCTGTTCTTGAACGACAGGGAAATGTGAATATTTCTTTGGGGGATAATACTATTAATAGTAATCTAATTGGCTGTATAAATGTAAGTTCTAAAAATACTAAAACTAAATCAGATAAAAAGAGATTTGAGAAAATCAAAAAATTACGGCAATTAGGTTTAAATGATCAAGAAATTGTAGAAATATTAGAATTACCTTTAGAGGTAGTTCAAGAGGTGGAAGTCTAGACTGGGGATATTAAATCTACTAACTATCTAACATAAGAAAATGGTGCGTTACGCTGTCGCTAACGCACCCTACAAAGATTATTTCTGAAAAATAGTTAATAATACAAACCCTAATAAGGGATAGTGACCTACACAAGTTAAACCGGCATTATTCCCCATTTCTTCTCTTTGTTTTTGGCTATAAAATCTAACTGCTGTATGAGAATGGGGTGTAATTTGACATGATGATGAGTTGTTAAAAGTAATGTCCACTAAATAAAATTTACCACCGGGAGAAAGTACCCTTGCTACTTCTTTTAAAACCTGGTCTGGTTGGGGATAATGCAAAAAACTGATAGTATTAAAAACCGCATTAAATTGTCCTTCAGCAAAGGGGAGATTTTCGGCATTACCTTCAAGGTAAATTAAGCGGGGACGGTGGCGGTTATTTTGCCTCGCTACCCGCAACATTTGCGGAGATAAATCTAAACCTGTGCCTGTAATTTCTGGAAACTGATTTGCTAATCTATTTAATAATCTACCTGTTCCACAACCTAAATCAAGTACATTGGCATTTGCTGATAATTCAACTTGGGAAAGTAATCTTTTATGAATTGCTTGATAAATAAAAGAAGGAAATGTCCAATCATAACTATTTGCCCAACGATCAAATAGTTCTTTTTTGTTATTAATCATGTTGTTAATCATGGCTGCTATATTGTATTTATTTGATTATAACAAGATAGAAGATAAATCCCCGACTTTTCAAGAAGTCGAGGATCAGGTGATTTTAGGGATTAAAATATAATTTAGGACTTACAACCAATCTCGATAGGCTGAAATTTCATTCACTCCAATTTCAAAGGGTGATCCCTTGCCAAAAGGAGGATAAACGCGAATTTTGGCATCTTTAGTGAATCTTTCCAGCCTATTTCCTAATTGGGGAATATTACTAACTATATGCCAATAGGCAACTAGATCGGGACAGTCTACAATTAACATCAAAGTCGTCTTATTTGTGGTCATGTACCACTGACAATTAGATAGTAATACTTGGGTAATGCGATCGCACGCATAAAAGAAGCATTTACCAATAGACTGTTCCAACTCTAAATGTAGCATTCCATCCTCTTTTGTTACCTTGGTAGGAGGTAAATCATCGGGAGGAAGTAGGGAAAGTTTAGACATAATTCCGCACCTCTTGATTGTAGCGTTGCAAACTTTCTCGATTTTTCTGTAAGGAAAAAGATGAAGGTTTTAACGCTAGTGTGCTGAGATTTAATTCGTCCTGAAATTTCTTGATTTTGTCACGACAACCGTTGACATCACCGATAATTGAATTTTCCAGCAAATAGTCCTCATCAAAACAAATATTTGTCCGATCAAATGCTGGTTGTTGAGGACTTTTTTCCATTACTTGAGTTGAGTTAGCCGTCATTTCTTTGCTAAAATGACGAATAAAAGGTAATGCTTCATTTACTGCTTGATCATGAGTTTTACCCACAAAAAAGAACCGCGCTAACAGGAACTTTTCTGCACCACTTTGATTAAATTCCCGATATTTATTAACCGTCTTCTTTAGTCTTGCTAAAGAAAACGGCGGACCCCCCATTAAACCAAAGGAATTTTCAGCAGCAAATTTAACTGCATCATCATCACCACTAGCAACATATATAGGAATTGGTTTTTGCAGTGGTTGGGGTTGTATCGTCAGATTTTCGCATTGATAATATTCGCCATTAAATGATACGTTAGTTTCATATAATAGCTTTTGAATCAATGCCACTGATTCTAACATTCTGGTGCGAGATTCCTGCATTTTCACACCAAAATGTTTATTTTGCTGGGGAAAAGGTCCACCTTTAGCTACTCCAAAAGCCAACCTACCACTACAAAGATTATCCAAAGTAGCAATATCTTCAGCCACGCGAATTGGTTGGTGAAATGGCAATAATACAGCCGCAGTTCCTAGACGAATTTGCGAAGTCACACCTGCCAAATGTGCCAACAATAGCAGAATTGAAGGACTGAGATTGAACTCATTAAAATGATGTTCTGTTACCCAGGCTTCTTCAAAACCTAAACTTTCAGCCTCCTTCACCAATAAAACTTGTTCAAAGATAGTGCGTCTAGCATCATGGTGATGATTTTCGTAATTGCAGAAAAGTCCTGTTTTCATTGTTAACCAAATATTAGATTAGGCTGCCACTAATTGCAACTCCAACCATAATCGAGGTTCAGACTGTTTTAACTTCGACATAGGATCACGTAGCAATCGTTTAGCATTGAGACAAACTACTTGAATTAGCCCCATATTTTCAGCTAATTCTCTGAGGATTTGTTTTTGGGCTTGAATATAGGGCATTATGTCTTCTCGACAATAAATTCCTATATATTGAAACCGTTTTGCAGGTCGTCCCCAAAAGCAAGTGATAACTTTCACGTGGCAGCCTTCTAAAAGTTCTCCCACGGACGGATAATAGTCATCTACCACTCTGAGAAATTCTTGGGCTAGGATGTCTTCAGTAATCATTTGACTGATTCTTCTGTAGCGTCCATAACTCTATTTATTATAACATATAATTGTCATTTAAGCATAACAAAAATAAAGATCCAAGACTTTTTAAATAAGTCGAGGATCTCAAGATTTCCAATTTTTATCGAGAATTACGTTCGGCTACTAAAACATCGGCAATAATATCTGGTAGATTTGTTAAATCTGTATATCCTTCTGCACCAGCAATTGGGGAGATAAAAGTATAATTAGGGTCACAAACTCCTGTGTCATAAACCTGCATAAACCATCTATCAGGTAATCCCTCTACACCCAATTCTACAATATACCAACTCTCACCCATTAAGCGAGAATTAAATACTGTAAACCAATCTCTAAAATCATCAGCAATATTCCAATCTGCTAAGAGAAATTCTAATGATATTTTTCCAGCATCAGTTGCAGTCAATAACATGATTACTCCTGAGTGACAACTTGATCAGAAACTTCAGGATATAAACCTAATTCTTTGGCCAATTGTTTAGCAACAAAAAATAGAAATTGCGCCCCATCTTGATTACCTTGATGAGCAAACATTGTGGCTACTTGTAACATTGATTGCACTAAACCAGAGTCAATTAATTCTGGTTTTGCTTCTAAAACTTCTGGTTCTTGACCATTAGGACATTGCAGAAGTTCATCAATTAAATTAAAATACTGGGTTTGGCGTTCGTCTGTCATGATAATTTAGTTTATTGTGAATGATTAAGTTGAAAAATTACTGTTCGATGCTTTGTTCCCACATTCTTTCTAACATAGCAATGTGTTCTTTTAATACAGCAGCACGATAGACAAGATATCTGTCATAAGCGATAATGACTACACCAATAAAAATGGGTGTTACTAAAAATAACCATTGCAAAATTGTCGCTAATTTATATTTTTTTGCAGTAACTTTTAGTTGATGCAGAAAATTGTGATCAGATGGTTGGGATTTGACTAAAGATAACTGAGTATTGATAATTTTGGGTTGGGGAACTAATGCTGGAGATGCTATATTTATTTTCTGCAATTCACAGGATAAATTCTGTGTTTTAACGAACTCTTTATGTTGTCCCCAAACTATAGCAAATACTATGATCCCTGGAGAAATTAATGCTAAAGTTACTAAACTTACAGTCAGCAGATTTAAAAATTTCACTTTCATGTTTATTCTCCCTTACCAGGACTTAATTACCTAGAAAGAAAATTTTTATGATTATGTTGATTTTTTGCACCTTTTTTATTCAAAATATGCTGATGACAAATACAGGAGTTAAGAAGTCCCCCCTGATTCGTCAGACTTTCATCTGAGGAACTTCGGGGGGTAGAGGGGAATCTCTGCGTAAATCCTATATCGTTTATATCAGTTCCCTTTTTAGTGCCAATTTTCAGCGACTCAAGTTAATATTATTAAGATAATTACGATATTACTCAAATTCTGTGATCCTGATTTGGTAAGCATTTAAAAGAAATTAAAATATTTTTTGGGGTTGGGGTGCTAGTATTTATTGAGTGGGGGACTAGCATTTTTGAAAAAGGGGACGGGGTATTTTGTACTCAAACTCAAACCAAGACAGACTATGAGTTTTAGATATTTTGCTAAGAAAATTTCCAAGTACAAACTGTACTCAAATTACAGCATTCCATGACAAAGATAAGCCTAAGATATCTTAAATAACTCAGAAACAACATTAAGATATTCTAATAGTTTTTAATAATTACTAATATTTTTGGTGAAATAGATAGAAATTATGCTAGAATAAGCGTGGTTAATACCAATAGTCAATGAGATCAATACTTGATCAAAATAGATTAATATATAAACTTTAGGAGTTTAGGAGTTAAAAAATGCGAATTGCTAAAGATGTAACAGAACTAATTGGAAAAACTCCATTAATTCAGTTAAATAAAATTCCTCAAGCCGAAGGAGTGAAGGCCAGGATAGTTGTCAAATTAGAAAGTATGAATCCTGCGGCCTCTGTCAAAGATAGAATTGGCGTAAGTATGATTCTTTCCGCTGAAGCTGAAGGTTTAATTTCACCAGGAAAAACGGTTTTAGTTGAACCAACTTCTGGTAATACAGGTATTGCGTTAGCCATGGTAGCAGCCGCGCGGGGCTACAAATTGATTTTAACCATGCCTGAAACCATGAGTCAAGAAAGACGCGCCATGCTGCGGGCTTATGGTGCGAGTTTGGAGTTAACACCCGGTACTCAAGGAATGCGAGGAGCAATTAATAAAGCAGAGGAAATTGTGGCGAATACTCCCCATGCTTTTATGTTACAGCAATTTGCTAACCCTGCCAATCCGAAAATCCACAGAGAAACCACCGCTGAGGAAATTTGGGCGGATACGGACGGAGAAGTTGATATTTTAATTGCTGGGGTAGGAACAGGTGGTACAATTACTGGTATTGCAGAAGTGATTAAACAACGCAAACCCAGTTTTCAAGCTATTGCGGTAGAACCTAGCAACAGTCCCATTTTATCAGGCGGTAAACCGGGTCCTCATAAAATTCAAGGTATTGGTGCGGGCTTTGTTCCTGATGTTTTGCGTCAAGACTTAATTGATGAGATAGTCCAAGTTGATGATATAGATGCAATAGCGTATGGGCGTAGATTGGCCAGAGAAGAGGGTTTATTGTCGGGAATATCTTCTGGTGCGGCTTTATGTGCGGCTATTGTTGTCGGTAAACGCCCAGAGAATGCGGGTAAATTAATTGTGGTGATTCAACCTTCCTTTGGTGAACGCTATTTAAGTACCGCTTTATTTCAAGATTTGATGAGTTAATTAATTCAACCAAATTCTGAATATTTTGTAAGTTGGGTTAACTCTTTTGTTACCCAACAAAATCTTCTTAAATAACGCACCAATATTTATTAATATATAGACTTAAAAAATAAACTGTTCACGGGTGCGTTACGCTGACGCTAACACACCCTACTAAATTGTTAGTTATTGTTTGTGATTTTTACAACCACCTTGACCATGGTGGTGGTCGTGATTATCTTTATTAGCACAGCCTTGGAGGTCTTGCTGCATCAGTTTTTCGCTCATTTGTTGCAAAGATTCATCCACAGGTTTTAAGCCTATCCATGTGTCAATTTTCTCCACATCAAAACCGATTTCTCTTCTGTCTCCTACTTGTATCAAAGGACGACGAATTAATAAAGGATCTCTCAGCATCATGATTAAAGCATTTTCAGCGGTGATATTTTCAGGATTCACCTCTCCTGATTTTACCCTGGGTGCGGCTTTATTAAACCATTCTATTACCGGGCGATCGCCAAAAAATGACCGTAATTTTTCCACTGTCCAAGGTTCTGTTAATAAACTATATGCTACCACTTCATGACCTGCGGCTGTGAGTAATACTTTTTGTCTGGTATTGTTTTTACAGCCTGGTTTTTCATAGAAAATTACTCTGGCCATTGCTATTTCTCCTATTGATTTCTGGATGTAAATTAAACGCAGATAAACGCAGATAAACGCAGATTCAAGATAATTTTTTTTGATTGATAGCTAACACCTATATCCCGAAATTATAACATTTTTTGTTTTTGCCATTAGCTTGAAAATTCTTTAAAAATTTTTAGCAATGTGGTTAATTATATCAAATTCAAATCTCTGTTTTGGGTTGGTTTCTCCATAAATATTAAATGTTACTGTTGGTTCTTCACCCATTGCTTGAACATGATGTATTGTCTCAGATGTAAAGCTGATAATGTCACCGGGAAATAAGTTTATTTCTCCTGTTTTTTCAATTTGATCAGGGAAGTCAGGATTTTCAGTACGTCGCCAAAATGTGTTTTTTTCCTGACCTTTTAATATTGCGATTACTCCCCATGTGCCATGATTATGAATAGTGGAAGTTGTTCCTGGTGCAAATGTTACTGTTTGTACTGTTAAGGGAAATCCTAATTCATCATATAATAATAAAACAGAAATTCCCGTTTTGGCATCAGGTTTTAAAAACTGACTTTGTACCCAATAGGAATTAACAATTAATCGTCTTACTAGGTTTCTTACGGCTGGAAGTTGGGTTGATTCTTCTTCAACATGATTGAGTACATCTTCCACTTCAGTTAAAAAGCGATATAGACGATAATTATCCTGCAATAAATCCCATGATCTTGCTGATTTACAAATTTGATATTCTCCATTTGCTGCAACAAACCAATCTTTACCTTGCATAATTTATGAAAGTTTAATCATCTGTTTCCGGTGGACGAGTTAAAATATCGAGCAGAATACCAGCACCAAAATCATTTTTGTCATCAATACCTTTAATTCTCCTACTAATTTCCTTCGCTTCCTCTATTTTTCCTAGTTTAGCTAATACCAAACCAGAAGCAGCATAAGCATTCAAATACAATCTGATTTGGGGTTCTTCCTGACGTTGGATTAAGATAGGTTTAAGTTCTTCCCAATTATCAGATAGATTTTCTACTGCTTTGATTTTAGCGGTTATTTTCTCTGCTGTTGTCAGTGCTAAACTATAATTATTTTTGTAGTAAAAATATCTATAAGCTGCGACTAAAATATCTGTATTATCTGCTGTTTTAGCCAAAGCTTGCTGCATATATTTTGTAGATTCTTCTGTATTTTCCCAGGTGGCTGCGGCTAATATCAATAATTCTTTGATATCATCTGCAACATCAAACCATGAAAATCTATTTTTATCAGTTTCCATAATAGGTAATTAATCTCATTTGATTGGGGAATTAAGAATATGAGTAATTCGTAATTGGGAATTACTCACAATCCATTTTTACAAAATATTGAGAAGATAGACCAAAGTAAAGAGAATAATCCAAATAATATCAACGAAGTGCCAGTAAATTTCCGCCATTTCTATGCCAGTATGTTTAGTAGCAGAATAATGATCACGACGGAAAGAACGCCATAGGACACCTAAAATTAATAACAGTCCTACAAAGACGTGCAAGCCATGAAAACCTGTCATTAAATAAAAGCAATTTGAGAAAACATTGGTAGTGAATCCATAACCTAAATTCATGTATTCATAAACTTGACCTGCTAGGAATACAGCACCCATAATGGCCGTGATAAAATACCAAAACCGCATCCAACCTACACTATTTCTTTTAATTGCCATATCACCAAAATGAATGACAAAACTGCTAGAAACGAGGATGATAGTGTTAATGGCAGGGATAAATAATTCTACTTCTGTGCCTTCAGGTGGCCAAACTGCTGTCGTCCCTTTAAAAAACAAATAGGTGGCGAAAAATCCGCCAAACATCAAAGATTCAGAAGCGAGAAATGTGATTAAACCCCACACTCGTAAATCTGGATGTTCTCCGTCGCTGTGATGTTCACTGGGTGTAATTGCAGTCATATTATTTTCCTGGTAAATTTTTTCTCGTCTTACGCAAAGGTGCAAAGGCGCGAAAGACCTCTGCATACCTCTGGGTTTTAACTGATAGCTTCTGTTACCGATGATTCTTCCTGGTGATGTCCGTAGTCATAGGGTCCATGGGTAACAACTGGTAAAACTTCCCAGTTTTCAATCATGGGTGGGGAACTGGTTGTCCATTCTAAAGTTAAACTTTCCCAGGGATTATCACCAGCAATTTCGCCTTTTTGCCAACTGTAAATGGCGTTTAAAGCGAAGGGAATGACGGAAATACCTAAAAGGATTGCGCCAATGGTGCAAAGCTGGTTTAAGCTGGCAAATTGGGGGTCATACATGGCAACTCGGCGGGGCATTCCTTGTAAACCCAGTTTGTGCATGGGTAGAAATGTCAGGTTTGTACCGACGAATGTCAGTAGAAAATGAATTCGTCCCCAGGTTTCGTTCATCATTCTACCGGTGATTTTGGGGAACCAGTGATAGATACCTGCGTAAATCCCAAAGACTGAACCACCAAATAAAACGTAGTGAAAATGACCAACTACGTAATAAGTATCGTGAACGTGAACATCAAAGGGGGCTGTTCCCATGGTGACACCGCTTAAACCGCCCATGACGAACATGGAAAGTAAACCGATAGCAAATAACATGGCGCTGGTAAAGCGGATTTTTCCGCCCCAGAGGGTCGCTACCCAACCGAATATTTTTACACCAGTGGGGACTGCTACTATGAGTGTGGAAATGGTGAAGAACATCCGCATCCATCCAGGTGTACCACTGGTAAACATATGGTGTACCCAAACGAATAAACCAACGACGCAAATAGCAACGGTGGAAAAGGCAATGGCTTTATAACCAAAAATCGGTTTTCGGGCGTGGGTGGGAATAATTTCGGACATAATTCCGAAAATCGGCAGAATCATTAAATAAACCGCCGGGTGGGAATAAAACCAGAATAAATGTTGGTAAATAACCACATTACCACCTGCGTCTGGTTTGAAAAAAGATGTCCCGAAGTTAATATCAAATAACAGCAAGATTAAACCCGCTGCTAATACTGGAGTAGATAAAAGTGCGAGGATGGAAGTTGCTAGAATTGCCCAACAAAATAGGGGAACTTGATCCCATTTCATGCTGGGAACTTTCATCATCAAAATGGTGATGACAAAGTTAATAGAACCTAAAATTGAAGAAGTTCCGACTAAAACAATGGACAAAATCCATAAACTTTGGGCGTTGTTGGCGGTAACTAAACTTAATGGTGGGTAAGCAGTCCAACCAGATTGAGAACCACCAAAGAAAAAACTTAGTAATAGTAATAATCCAGCGACGGGATTTAACCAAAAAGCGATCGCATTTAATTTAGGAAAAGCCATATCTCTAGCACCCATCATTAAGGGAACTAGATAGTTACCAAATCCACCAATGGCGCTGGGTACAATCCATAGGAAAATCATGATTGTTCCATGATTTGTCATAAAGGCATTGTAGAGATTTGGATCAATAAAATCCGAGTCTGGTGTGGCTAATTCCGTACGAATTGCGATCGCCATTAACCCACCAATTAGATAGAATACAAAGGCTGTCACCAAGTATTGAATACCAATCACTTTGTGATCGGTATTAAATGTGAAATAATCTCTAACTTTCCACGCTGTGGGATGAGAACTATGAGTATTTAGCAGCGTTGGTGCTTGATTTTCATTGGGTGGAGGATTAACTGGAAAATCTACTTGTGTCATATTTTTGTTGGTTGTCTTTTGTCAGGTTTCAGTTATTAGCTAATAATTACTAACGACTGAACTTTAGATTTTAAACTTCGATTTTGATGATTCAATATCCAAAATTTTAGACAAGAATCAATCTCAAATCCAAAATCTAAAATTGATGGGCTAATGACTCAAGATTTGCGGGAGTTACATCTAAATTCTGAGTGTAGGGGGCTAGAAATTCTGATGGGGATAAATTCTCTAAATTCACAGCCACAGCCTGATTTATCTCTTGATGTTCAGCAATTTGATTTTCACTCATCCAAGCATCAAAATCTTCTCGTTCATGGACAATTACCTGTGTCCGCATTGAACCATGATAACCACCACATAATTCTGCACAAACTACTGGATAAGTACCAGTTTTTGTAGCTGTAAATCGCAGTTGAGTAGGAACACCAGGAATAGCATCTTGTTTGAGACGAAATTGGGGAACCCAAAAAGAGTGAATGACATCATCTGCGGATAAATTTAATTGGACATCAGTACCCACGGGAACGTGCAATTCTCCAGCAGAAACACCACTTACAGGATAATTAAATAACCACGCAAATTGGATTCCTTTGACATCTACAACTAAATCAGCAGGTTTATTTTTGGTTTGAGGATTTTCACCAATACCAATATTAGTTGTATGACTAACATTCATAGCAGTTGTTGACCCATGGTGAGGATGACTACCCACACCAAAACCACCCATTTGGTTATAAATATCAACACTGTAAATGCCTAAAAAGATCACAATTACTGTAGGAATTGCTGTCCAAAAAATCTCTAAACTCAAGTTACCTTCTACAGTTACACCATCGGAATTATCTCCTTTTCGTCGTCTGTAGATAACTAGAAACAGCAGAATTGTCCCTTCAACTACTAAAAAAAGGGCAACTGCAATTGTCAACATGATATTGAAAAAACCATCTACCAAAGGCGCTTGTTGCGATGCTGCTTCCGGTAATAAATGATGATTTTGACCAATCCAAATACTGATAGGGGCTATGATCATCCCAGCTAACAGTGTCCACAGCGAAACAGGAACTTTTTGCATAAATGCTACCTGCTTTGTAAACAGTAATAAAACAATAGTCAGTGAAGATAGACTTTGTTTCTATAGATCAATAATTCTCTTTTACAGAGAGAATCATCTTTTTATTTTTCACTATTACTGTTCTAACTTGTAACTAGCAAAAAATGGCTAAACTTCCATATTTTTTCATATTGATAACCACAAAATCCCCGACTTCTTGAAAAAATCGAGGATCTGAGAATTAATATTTTCATAAGCCAAATATAAGTAGAAAAAATACTAGCAAGTATGATTTGTTAGATAATAACAATTGAAGATCTACGTTTCTGTTTACCTTGAACTTTTCAAATAAATTCTGTAAATATCGAGATTACCCTCTAGTTACCTTGCTGAGAATGACAAAAATCAACTGTTTAAAAATTACCCAAAATGTTACTGGTCTAAAGTGGTATGACTGTAACAATTCTTGGGACAAATCCGAGAACAAGCTTCACAACCAATACAGTTTTCTGGCTTAATAACAACCATTACTTTGCGTTCAATTTCCTCATCATCTTCATCTTCTACAAATTCACCTTCTTCATTCAAAGCCATTAAGCCCAAAACTTTATGACCACAAACTTTCATACATCTGCCACAACCAATACATTTATCTTTGTCAATTTCTTGAGCAAATTTAGGAGTCCAAGCAGTACCTCCAAAAGTCAATCCTGTGAATGTAGCCATGAATCGAACCTCAGCAATTTTAGCTAGATGTTAGTTAATCCTTTAATCTTCATACTAGCCTAATATTTAATTTTTTCAATCACAAAAATTAACTTTTTTGTCAAATTTTGATGACTTGCTAAACAATATTATTTATTTTTAGTTACTTATTATTATTAAATAATAACACTTATTGATAAATTTTCACTGTCTTGTTAGATAAAAGGCTTATTAACCAAAGTTTTCCAAGATTGTGTTTAAATTTATTTTCTCAATAAACCTGAGTCAATTAGCCAAAAAATACCTTAATTAATAGCAATTATTATCAATTATTTCAACTAATTATTAACTTAATTGACTAGCCATTTGCGAATATTTTTTAGTTCGATCAAAATATCATCTTCATGGTATTTATAAATACAAAGTTAAACAAATAATTTACTTCATTTTTGAACCATTTTGTGCCTAACTCCTCAAGATGTTCATGAAAAACATTTAGACTAATTCATATAGCCCAGCATAAACATTATCACAATAAATATCTAGGTAAATATTAAGAAATTCCGCCAAGCTCATACTGAACAATCTTATTCAAATCTTTATGAAATTTATAGTTAATGAAGAAGTAATAAAGCCTAACCTTGTCAAATATCAATAGCTACAAAATCTGGCTTCATCAAGCCTATAAGTAATTAATCAGAGGATAGAAATATCTTCTCGTTATAGAGGTAATTGGGTAACAAATTATGAATCAAAAGGACACATTATAGCAGTTCTTATGTATTTAATCTCCTTCCTCCTTCGCGCCTTTGCTTCTTAGCGTCTACTCTTCGAGATCACTAAGAGTGATGGCGCGAAACCAAATCTAAATGTAGTTCATTTATCTAAAAATTTCTGTAAGGGGAGACTTGAGCCAAACATCTCAACGATTAAAGTAGGAAGACCTCCTATGCCGCATATAATTCCTAATAACAATTGCGTGGGATGTGACAACTGCCGACCCCTATGTCCTACGGGTGCAATCAAAATCGAAGATGATGAATATTGGGTTGATCCTGTCCTTTGTAATAATTGTGATGGTCACTATTCACAACCACAATGCGTAATTGCTTGCCCAACTAATGCCCCTATACCTATACGGGCAAAAAAGGGAAGATGCAAAATTGAACCACGAGATGCTACCAGTTCCGATTTATTTTCTAATGGTAAGAATAACCCCTTTGCTTCAGCAATAGTTATCTGGGAAGCTTGTAATCTATTAGCACAACGGACATCTTTACCATGGGAAAAAAATGAAAAAGGTAATTGGCATTACAGCCGCTCAGTTAATCAAGGAAAAGGGAAGATTTCTTTTCAAATTCAAAACCTATTTCCAGTTAATAACCGCACTAATAATAATTTACAAGCAATTGATTATTTAGATATTCGTGCTGCTTGTATTCATCTGATTTTTGCGGCTAAAATCACAGCCTTAGATCAACCTTGGCAAGAAGAATTTACCATTGATGAACGACAAATTGAACAGTATTTGGGCTTAGAAAAACGTAAGGATCTGAGCAAAAGTACCAAACTCGGTTTAATCAAGAATATCGTTTATCAAACTTGTTCTCTCATGGTTTCTATTGACTGGCCGCAACAAGGTAGAGTTCCCAGTTTTGCTATTAAAGATAGTTATCTCTGGAATTTGATAGATACTCAACACCATTTTCAAGAAGATGATCAAGGGTGTAAATATTTGATTGGTCTAACATTTACAATCAAAGCTGGAATTTGGACGCAACATTTTTGCAACAGACAAGGATGTAAAGAACGCACTGCATTTTATCAATATGGCAGCCTTCCTAAAACCTTATTAACCACGGTTATGAGTTTGTGGCAACAACATGAAGGCGCTGTTAGACTCATGCTTTGGTTATTATTTAAAACTAAAATGGGTAGGGAACAACGCATCACTATTCCTACCTTACTGCGCGTTGCTTATGGTGAAGAAAAACTGACTCAAGCTTCTAAACATAGGGAAGAGCGAAAACGCTTACTTAAAGCCTATGAAAATGATTTAGAAGTTCTCAATCATTATGGAATTAAACCATTATTTGATCCTGTCACCTATCCCCCAGAAATTCAACCTTTGTGGGCTAAATTAGTTGATATTCCTGAAGATCCTGATCAAGCTTTAGAATTTTGGATTAATGACGGTAGTGGTGAAAATCGTCTCACAGATAGCGGACCTCGTGGTAAATGGAATCTGCTTCTGAATGCGCGAATTTTAGCTTTTGAACTGCCTCCAGATTGGGAAAAGCATTCAGAATCAGATAAGAAACAACGTCGCACTACTAAAGCTAAAAACAATCATCAACAAACAGGTAATTTACTAGGGGAACAAGTGATAGAAGGACGCAAAAGAATGAACCTTTCCCAAAGGGAATTAGCTAAGTTAATGGAAAAAAGCCAAAGCTGGATTCGTGATGTGGAAAAAGGTCGTTTAAAAGCTAAATTAGATGATCAAATGCTGTTGAGACAATTGCTAGATATTCCTTAATTTAAAATAGATCCCCGATTTCTTCAAGAAGTCAGGGATCTGGATCTGGTGACAATAATCTCTTAACTATAAGTTGCCACTTTTTCAGCTACCAACCAAAGATTAGATACAGCATATTTCATACATACTACTTCTTGTGCAGCATGACAAGAAACTTTCAGAGTTTGTGTTTTTAAATTATCTTTTACAAGTTTGGCTTGGTAAGTGTAGAGTGTCCCAGAGGGTTTTTCAAAACTTAACTCACCCAAAATTGTCTGATTATCTAAACTCTTTTCTAGTATCTTACCTGTTACTTTATAATTAAACCAATCCCATCCTAAACGCAGGATAAGTTCTTTTTCTAAAATTTGCAAAGGATTAGGCAATATGCCCCAACCACGATAAATTTTATTGAAGCATTCTATATCCCCACTATGGTTAAGAATTGATTGAAAGCTATTTTGATCAAGAATCCCATAATATCTTCCTTCGGGAAAATCTATGGCTGTGGGAGCAAATCTATGACCACCAAAATGGCTCGATTTCCAAATTCTTACCTGATTTAATTGTAAATCAGAAATTGTATTTTGAGCATAAAAATAAAAAGGATTACCATATCTCGCACAACATTGATCATGGCTACCATGGGTACATATTAATATATCCCTGTTGAAATGAGATTCTATTTCATAATCAGGATTAAAACCTGCTAAATATTTACTAATAACTCCCGCTGCTTTTTCAATATTCGGTAGTTTAAATTCTTGCTTACTGTATCCTTTGATTAATCCCTTTTGCTGCTGATAAATTAATAAAGTTGTCTCTTTAACTCTATGGGATTGATCATTAGCAATTAGCAGAAAGCAAATTGGCATTTTAGCACCTTTGACTTCTTCTACTAAAATCCGTAAGTTGTCGGGAACCCATTTGGAATTGAAGGCTTCATAGGTCCAGGGTGTAGGACATTCTACTAAAATATAGGTCTGGTAGTTGGTAGCAGTACCAATGATATCTTCTTGTAGTTGTCGTGAATTATCAGCACAAAAAAATTTATTCATTTACACTTACTCAAGGATGGATTTTATGGACAATTGTTAGCAGAAATTCAGGTGGACACTTGATCATATTCTCATTTTTTCAAGTTTTTCCGGCTAAATAAATTCTGTGATCAAAAATGTAATCATCTTAAATATAGATTTTTTACATTTTAGTAGGGGAATCTATATAATATTTTTTATACTTTATATCTGTTTTGACTAGCATTTTTAATCTTTTGTGTTGACTCCTAAATGATGTTTTTCCTCAATTATCTAAATAAAAAATCCTATCTTTTGTCTGTATACCCAATAGCATACATTCACTAACTTTTAAGTTATATTTCAAATTATAGCTGAATTTATCTATATTGCAAAATATTCTCAATAATTTTTTAAAAAAACCAGGTCTGAGGACTAAAGTCCTGACTACAATCTCAAATATACATAAGTTAACAAAAATTTAGCATCACTATGATTACATTTATAAATGTAATAAATTAGGTTATATATATGTTACAAGGATAATTAATCCAAAAATACCAGAAATATTTTAGATCCGGGCTGTGAAGATGGTTTCCTAATGCACTACAAAAAAATTATAATTAAGTAATCATGGTGAATGGTTGATAGTTGTTTCCTAGACTCCCTATTGTTTAATTATATGACATTAATCTTATCTTTGGACTTTGGCGGTACAAAATTAGCAGCAGCGACAGTTAAGGCTGGTACTAGAGAGTGGTTGTATCATGAATCACGGTTTTCTCCTGCAAATGCTGATGCTTTAAGTGATTTAGAAATTATGCGATCGCTCATCAAATCTGTGTTAAAAGGAAATAAACCAGATGCTATTGGTATCAGCTTTGGTGGTCCAGTGGACGCAACCACAGGTTTAGTGAGACTATCTCATCATGTTCCGGGGTGGGAAAATGTTCCTCTCAAACAACTATTTGAGGAAGATTATAATGTACCTGTAAGTATAGATAATGATGCTAATGTTGCAGCTATTGGTGAATATCGCTTTGGGTCTGGACAAGGGTATGATAGCTTATTTTATATTACCATTAGTACGGGTGTTGGCGGAGGCTGGATAATTAATGGCAAACTCTGGCGAGGTGCATTAGGCATGGCAGGGGAAATTGGTCATATAGTAGTAGATCCTAGAGGTCCATTATGCTTATGTGGCAAACGAGGATGTGTAGAACGGTTGGCCTCTGGCCCTTACATGGCACAAAATGCGCGAGAAATGCTGGAAAAAGAACTACCCAGCGCTGAGGGTAAAGCCAGGGGAGAAATACTTAGGTATTTGACGGGTAATAATCTGGATTTACTCACGGGAAAAGTCGTCAGTGCTGCCGCATCCTACGGAGATGAAATCGCCCAAGAGGTATTATATAGGGGGGCGTGGGCTTTGGGAGTAGGTATTGGTAATGTAGCCAATCTTATGAATCCCCAACGCTTTGTTTTAGGTGGTGGTGTGACTAAAGCTGGTGATAATTTTTGGGCTGCGGTGCGAAAAGTAGCCAGAGAAACCGCATTACCAGAGGTGAATTTTGAAATTGTCCGGGCATTGTTGGGTGATGATGCACCTTTATGGGGTGCTGTCGCTTTGGGTCTAGACTTATTAAATTAAATTTTTTCACGCAGAGTCGCAGAGAGAAATTGGCTTCTGGTTTAAATATTGGTCTGTTGTTTTTGATATAGGGACCAGTACAAACCTTTTTGTTTTAATAACTCTAAATGTGTTCCCTGTTCGGCAATAATTCCTTTTTCCATGACTAATATTAAATCTGCACGTTTGAGGGGGGCAAAACGGTGGGCAATTAAAAAAACTGTGCGGTTGGAAGAGACGTTTTTCAGGTTTTTTAAAACTTGTTGTTCGGTTTCACTGTCTAAGGCACTGGTGGCTTCATCTAATATCAGAAGAGGTGCAGAAGTGAGAAATAATCTTGCTAATGCAATCCTTTGTCTTTGTCCTCCTGATAATGCTGTACCTCGTTCACCAACCTTGTTTTCGTAACCATAGGGTAATTGACTAATGAAGTCATGGGCTACTGCTAATCTCGCGGCTTCTATAACTTTTTCGGCACTAATATCTGCATTTCCTAAGGTGATGTTTTCTAAGATTGAACCGTTAAATAAAAAGTCTTCTTGGAGAACTACCCCAATTTGTTGTCTTAAAGATGCTAGGTCAGCACTTTTAATATCAAATCCATCAATTAATATGCGCCCTGATTCAATTTGATATAGTCTTTGCAAAAGTTTAGAAAGGGTACTTTTCCCTGAACCACTACGACCAACAATACCTATAAATTGCCCTGGTTTAACATGAAAAGAAATTCCTTTTAATACTGGTTCGGTGTTAGCAGAATAACGAAAAAATACCTGTTCAAAATTAATTTCTCCTTTCAGGGATGGTAATACTAAACCTGTTCCTGCTTCTGTTTCTGGGGCGGCATTCAGAATATCACCAATTCTATCTACTGATAATAGCACCTGTTGGAGATTTTGCCACAGTTGTACTAGCCTTAATAAGGGGCTGGTCACTCTTCCCGATAACATTTGAAAGGCGATTAATTGCCCAATGGTAAGTTGATGATCAATGACTAATTTCGCCCCAAACCATAGGATGATTAAGGTGGAGAACTTAGTCAGAAAGTCACCGATATTACTACTAATATTGGATGTGGTGGAAGCTTTAAAACTGGTGCGAATAAAGCGGGCAAATAAGCCTTCCCACCTTTCTCTAGCTATTGGTTCAGCCGCATGGGCTTTAACTGAATGAATGCCGGTAATTGTCTCTACTAAAAATGATTGACTGTCCGCACTGCGATTAAAGGTTTCATTTAACCAATTTCGCAAAATTGGTGTGGCAATAATCGTTAAAGTCGCAAATAAAGGTAATACCGCTAGGGCTACAAATGTGAGAGGAATGTTATAATAAAACATTAATCCCAGGTAAACTATGGCAAAGATACTGTCCAGAATTACTGTTAAAGCTGTACCTGTGAGAAATTGACGAATTTGTTCTAATTCCTGAACTCTAGCAACTGTATCTCCCACTCTCCGCGACTCAAAATAAGCCAATGGTAAACGCATTAAATGGCGAAAAAGTTGGGCTGATAAACTTAAATCTAACCGCCGTGCAGTATGGGTGAATATGAATAGCCGCAGAATACCTAGAATACATTCAAATGTCGCCACTAACAACAGAGCGATCGCCATCACATCTAAGGTGGCTAAACTCTCCTGTACCATGACTTTATCAATGATAACTTGGGTAATTAATGGTGAAGCTAAACCTAATAATTGTAAGGTAAATGAAGCTAATAAAACCTCACCTAATAATCCCCGATATTTCCAGACTGCGGGGGTAAACCAACCTAAATTAAATTTCTCTTGTTGGGAAATTAATTCAACTTGCCATAATGTACCATCCCAATAATTTTCTACTACAGATTGAGGTAATTGTTCACAAATATAATCAGGATTTTGGGGATTAGCAATAATTAAATAATTACCTTTCATTTGATATGCTACAACCCAATTTAATCGGCTATTTAATTGGTCATTTTTATCATTTGTACTTTCCTGATTCTCTTGATTCCACAACAATAAAGCCGGAAAAGATAATTGGCGTAATTCACTCCAATTAACCTGCAATTTCCGCAATACTAACCCTAATTTTTCTGCTGCTTCTACTAGATTTTGTGGCTTTTGTCCCCGCAATTGACGTTGTACCCATTCCAACTGCACAGGATTTTGTAAATGTTGCGCTACCATTGTTAAACAGGCAGCACCAGTATTCCCACTTCCCACAAAGGGATAATGGGAAATTATTGGTTGGGGAGGTGTGAAAGCAGGTGCAGAAATGCGAGGGTTAGTAACTGGTAAAAGGATTTTTTTCTCCTCTTGATTTGTTGAATTGTTCCAAAATTCATCAACTTGAGGATTTAAAAACTTTTTCCACACCTCTAAATTCCAACAGACTACTACTACTTCCTTACTAGCAGCTACAGCTTTACAATTAGTAAATAATTCCTGACAGTCACCAAACCAATTTCCTGTTTGTAAAGTGGCTACAGTTTTATTTTCTCCTTCTTCTCGTAAACGTACTTTACCAGTGATAATTAAAAACTGTTCACCTCCTAGTTCTGGTGACCAAATTTTCTCACCAAGTTTGTAATTACGAATTTCTGCTTGCTGTTTTAATTCGCTTTGTTCTTCCGCATTTAGCCAAGATAGCGGTGGTTGATTCCAGGGTAAATTGTTTAACACATTTATTCGTGAAGATTGCTAATTTAGAGTTTTTAATTAACTTGAATTTTGACTGTGAGATTTTGAATTTTCTCCCCTAGCCATTTTTCAAATAATTCATTTTGTAGTGATTGTTTTAATTGAGGATCTTCTAAGGATGCTGGGAGAATTTGTTCTAATCTAAATAAAGCAAAACGCCCTTCTATTTCTATGGGATTTATCAATTTTCCGGGGACAGTTGCATCTACAGCCGCACGTAAAATATCCGGTATAGTTCCCCGACTAATTGGTCCCATCATGCCATTAAATACTCTTTCATCTGCTAATGAATACTCTTTTGCTAATTGTTCAAAACTAGCACCTTCTTCAATTTGAGTTTGCAGTTCTTCTGCTAATTCTCGACTATCAACTAAAATTCGTGAAAGTACCACTCTATCTAAGTATATTTTTCTTTCAATAAAGTATTCTGGTAATTTCGATTCTGTCACCAATGCTTTGAGTTGTTCTAATTGAAAGCTAAAGGTGATAGATGTATGAAATGTTGTATAATCTGTACCATTATTTATTAACCATTCTTGAAATTTTTGTGGATCAGTTAGTTGATTTTTGAGGCGAAAATCAATAATTGTCTGTTCAATTAATCCCGAACTAATCTCAATATCTGTCCTGGTATTAATTTCTTGTTCAATTATGTGCTGACGCAGTACATCATTAATAAAATTTCCTAGTCTACCGGATATTTGTAGGTACTTTACTACTTCAGCTAGGGCGATTTCTTGGTTATTTACAGTTAGAAAAGTTGCAGATTCCATGAAGTAATTCTGAAAATAAAACTAAAACATCTCTAAGACTTTACATTAAATAATAGAGAAAACAGTAGAGAATAATATTTAGCAATCATGAAGATTTGATAAATTAAATATATACTTAATCAGTCGGGAATATCTCAAGGATTTTAACTGATAGGTATTTGAAAATCTGTAAGCACGATGACAAAAATACAATAATCATGTTGGGTTTACTCGCGTCAACCCAACCTACAAATATTTTGATTTTAGTGAATAATTAAACAAAGATACTTTGGTAAATTAATGCCATTATCATTGCCGAAATAGCACCAATAAAGGTATTAAAAATGTTAACAACTTCATTAGTTAGCCAAGTATATTTAGATTGTAAAGTTGCACCAATGACACTTTCTAAATTTGTAGCGATAAATGCAGCTAATACACTCCAAATCATACCAATAGGATTAATTAAATTCACTCCCCAACCAATCAGAGCGATCGCTATTGATGCTATCATACCAGCTACAGTTCCTTCTAAACTTACCGCCCCTTCTGTCCCTCTCGGAACTGGTTGCAATGTGGTAATTAAAAATGTACTTTTACCATAAGCTTTCCCAACTTCACTCGCAGTTGTATCCGATAGTTTGGTGCTAAAACTAGCAACATAACCCAAACATAGTAAATATTTAAAATCAGGTAAAAACAACACTCCTAAAGCACATACAGCGGCTATTAATGCTGAACCCCAAACGTTTTCTGGACCTCTTGCACCACCACGTTTTTCTGCAATTCCTGCGGCTTCTTTTTCCGCTATACCAATGCGCGTTACTCCAGAACCAACAATAAAATAAAACACTACTACTAGATATCCTGGCCAACCTAGTGTTCCCCAAATGATAATTCCTAATAATCCAGCATTCAGTATACCTGCGGGTGTGAGCAATTTTTTGGGAAGAATGGCCACTATTCCTAGTAAAATCGTATTTAAGGCTAATCCCATTAACCAGGGATTTGTCAAATCAATTAAAGATAACATCTGTGATCAATTATGGGTATTTTCAGGTTTTTAATGTGATAAAATGATTTTATCCTCTTTTATTGCAATATTCATAAATAGAGGTATGATAAAGTCTATTATTCTCTCACCCACCCCCACCATGAACCAACCTATTTTTCACCTCGCTTTCCCCGTCTCCAATATCCCCGACACCAAAGCCTATTATATTGACGGTTTAGGCTGCATACCCGGACGTGAAACCCCCCACGCTTTAATTCTCAATCTTTATGGACATCAATTAGTAGCCCACGTTACCCTGGATATTTTAACACCTCAAAAGGCAATTTATCCCCGACATTTTGGACTAGTTTTTTCTCAAGAAACAGACTGGCAACAATTACTAATAAGGGCAAAAAACAAAGATCTAAAATTTCGAGAAGAACCGAAAACCCGCTTTGTTGAATCCTTTCTAGAACATCGCACTTTCTTTTTAGAAGATCCCTTTTATAACTTAATGGAATTTAAGTATTATCAACACCCAGAGGCGATTTTTACTAGTGCTGAATTTCAGAAAATTGGTGATAGAATTTAAAGAACTTTATCGCTGGTAAGAAATCATAATTTGTTCATACAATTAAATAAATAATCCAAATAATTCGGGGATCTTACTCACGGTAAATTTATAAATTTACTGGTGATGTTAATGTCTCTGCTACTATTTCTAAACTCCTATTATCTGTTAGCATTAAAGGATGTAATAATACTGGTAAATTTACTTCTTTTCCTATCCCAATCTGGGAACTTTTAGCAGGTACAATCATCAAATCATAAGGTGTCCAAATAGATGTAAAATTTATTTTTCTTAACATCTGAACATCGGCATTTAAATCTGCTAAAAAAGGACTATTAGGACGCATTTGTACACATCCTGGCAACCATGAACCATAAGCAATTACTGTTCCTTTATGAGGTGAAGAAATACTAATAAATCGCTGTACTCTTTCTATTCCTCCCAAACGTTGAATATAATAACGACTAACAATACCACCCATACTAAAACCAACTAAATCAAGTGGTTGTTCTGGTGCAAAAATAGTATTTATATAATTAGCTACCTGTCGCGCTAATTTATCCAGAACCTCAGCACCATTATTCGGGACCAAATCTATTGTATACACGGACAAACCTCTTTGTCTGAGATACAACGCCATTTTATCGAAAACCGCCCCAGTATCGTTAATACCATGGACTAATAAAACGGGATTTTGCTGTTTTGTAGTGATAATTTTCATTTTTTATGATTTTCAAGGATTTAACTCAGTATTATCATCAAGATTATAGAAAATGTGACATGACAATAAATCTAAATTATTAAGATTTGTTAAAAAATTTCTTATAATGTTATTCATATATTACAATTTAATAATTAATTAAATTTGTTTTATCTACCAGTTGCAACTGTTGACACCAAAAACCTGAAAATACTGATCAGTATCAACTCACGGTTTCCTAAGTGACAAAGAGTAATTTTTATGACTGGCAATAATTAACAGCATCAACCAGGAGTATTTTTTATGGACTTTATCGGTTCTATCACCGGATTATTCGGTAATAAGGGAAACAGCTACTACATGGAACTAAAAGAAGAAACTCAAGAAGCTAATGTTACTCAAGTAGTAGCACCAGTAGCACCAGTAGCATCAACACCTGCCGCAGTAGCACCAGTAGCACCAGTAGCAGCAAAAGCTGAACCCGTTAAAATATCAGTGCCAACTGAAACCAACTTTGCCACCAAGTATCTCATTCCTCAAAATACTCCTCGTCGTCGTCCGGGAGTAAATATGAATAGCTTTTTAGACATGGCACGTCAAGTGAAAACCCCAGTATAAATAGCAGTTAAGGTTTTATTTGTGTAAATTTGATCATCCTAATAGCTAGATGTTGTGGTGCGGGCATCTTGCCCGCTAAAATCACATCAACTAATTGCAAGAGTCATCCTTAGCGGTTCGCATTGCGCCTAATCTAGTGGAAACAATAATACAACGCCTTGCTGTGCCACCGGATTTACTAGATAGGGTGATTTTCCCGACTGGAGGTATCACACCACCAACATCATTAAACCGGACTCGTCTTACACCGTTATCCAATTCTAATGTTGAATTGGGATCTAACTGCACACTGTCATCTAAATCATTCCACACAGCATTATTTAGGTCAGATTCCTTGTGAACAGCCCATTGTAGAATATCATTCTGTGTACGGAAACTAGCTTGATATTTCACTTTTTCTTTTTTTGCTTGACTTTGGGCTTGACGCATGGCTTGATTAACTTCGCCTTGGGCAATATTTAACCGACGAATATTCGTAAAACCTGACAAGTTTGGTAGGGCGATCGCTGCTAAAATACCAATAATAGATACCACTATAATCATTTCTATCAAGGTAAAACCAGCATTCTGATCATCTGGCAATGACTGGAAAACTAACTTTTTAAGTTGATGATTAATAGCCACTTTTTGCTCCTTGAACTATCGCACTAGCCGTGGGAAAATAACTTTTTTTATCATCTCTATATTTTATTTTATCTGGATCCCTTTCTCTACGAGCTAGAGCATTACCCCGAATAAATACCTTTGCTGTTGTATTGGCTTTATCTACACAAGCATAAAACCCTGTCATATCATTACTTGGCTTTATTGTTGACCATGTAATTGGAGGTGTTATGGTATCCGCTGGACAGGTGGCTGGTGGTGGTGTGGGTGGTATGGTTGGAACGAGTGGTGGTGTGGTTTGATCTACGTAGTCAATTAACACATTAGCATCAGTAGTGTAAGCCGTTCCAGATTTCTGCCAATTGTTCATGGCCTCTTCTACAGTGTTGTATTGAGCTATATTAAAGGGCTTAAAACCTGGATTAGGACAGTTATCAGCATTAACATACTTTTTAGTATATCCTGAACAAGTTACACCTCCTGTAGTAACTTCCACACCGTCTTTAACTTCCCATTTAGCGATACGAGCAGATTGTGACCAATTTGTGTTAGTATCTTTAATTAAATAATAAGCAACTAATGAATGTACAAAAGCATCATCTTTTCCTAATGTAGTGGGAATTACCTGACTAACAAAATTCCGTTTCCAAAAAACTAATATAGGAGTTTTAGTATCATCATTTGGGTAACGCAGTTGATCTTTTATTTTGTCAATACCAGCAGCATCATAAATATAAATAGCTTGTTGTAAATCACGAGAAATATAATCCAGTGCTGTTTGGATTTCTTGCTCAGAATTTATCTTAATTTCCTCATCACTATCTGTGGTTATCATAGTAATCATAAACTGTAGTAATACTGTGATCATTACAGATGACATCGCTAAAGCTATTAACAATTCAACGAGAGTAAAACCAGCAGATTTATCAAGAGATTTTGAGGCTTTGAATTGATTTTTGAATATAAATTTAAGTATCTTGATCATCATTGTATTGTCCTTTTTTAAATGCACCCAAGGCAGATTTTCAGATGTTTCTAATTTAGATTAAATTGTTGCACAGTGGGGATTTTACCCGCTTTTTATGTGAAAATTAATGGTGAATTTGATTGAATTAACCCAAGCTATAAACCAATTTATTGACAAGGTTGATTATTGAACGCAACCCAAGCGGGAACATAAACTGCCAAAAGTTGTACTACCGCTAATCTCAACTGTTTTGATTAAGATTGGCGCTTGTTTATTAACTACAATACCACCTGTACTAGACGGTAGAATAGTTTGATCAAAATCCAAGTCTTCTCTATATATTCTCATCGCTAGACGATAGCCATCACTTGTTTTAGTACCTGCGGGCTTTATTTGAGCCGCTTGAATGTAAAATTCATCAAATGGGGTATCTTTATATGGTTGACAAGTTGAAATTGGATTACAAGCCGTGATGGTGCTATCTTTCTTAAAGAAATACAAATCTGTATCGGTTTTTTCAGGAACCGGCATTTCTGTTTCTAGATTTATAGGAGTATTTGGAGTTTCTGTAATTACTTTAGTGGGCGCTGAAATTGAATTATTGCTGACATCATTAATAAATGTCTCAGCAGCTTGAACGGCTTTTTCCATACCTTTCGACTGCACCCGGACAGCCGTAGACATGACCAGGACTGGTGATATAGCAGCCAAGAGAATAGCAATGAAAACTACCCCTACTAGTACCTCAATAATTGTGAAACCAGAATCACTAGCAGATAAAATTTTTGGCTGTAGTTTGGTTTTTATCATTAGTTTATCACCTCTTTGTAAGTCTTATGTAGGTTTTATTATTGACAGATATCAGGACGTTGATTTGGATCTTCTATGGCAAAGTTAGTATTAGAAGTCTCCCTAGCACATAACAAAGTTTGTACCCATGTATCACCTCTGCTAACTTCCCGTAAATATTCATCCGGTGGTTCGTCCGGTGTGACTGCGAGTTTACTGGCAAATAATTCGGGTGACTGAAATAACAACCCTACATCGTAACTCCACTGTCTTGTCTGGGGATTATTAAGTATCTGAGGTGGATTTGTCCCTGTAGCATAGGCACTCTTTTTTACCTGCATAAAAGATCCATTTAGCTTAATTTTCCTACTAGTCCAATTCTCTATAACGCGAACCAAGTTATTTAGACCACCATTATCCACTGTAGGTTGAGCAGGATTGTCACCAGCAGCAATAATCAGATTAAAAGTAGTATTATTATTAGCTGTTTGTTGGCTACCTATTGTATAACCCAATTCCTTTGTGAAGTCGAAGTCTCCAGAAAGCAAAGTAACAGCATCAGCTAAAATATTCCCAGGTCGCCATTCATCACCTGTGGTACAATTAGGAAATCTGGAGTCACCAGAACGACAGGCAAAGTTATTATTAAAAGTGGTGCGAGTGTAGAAGTTATCCCAATCATCTGCAAGTGTTTGTGTAAATTCCTCTTGAGTGTGTAGATTAAAATCACCTTTAATATACGCTGGTAAGTTGGTAGCTAAAGTTAACCCCTTTTCCTCTTCCTTGTAGCTATTTGTTCGCCCCAGTTTCCCGCCATTAATGAGTATAATTGCACTGGGACGGCGTGTGGTGTCGTCTGAATAATCTACAGGACTTTCAAGTTTTCCAGCGTCGGTATTACCCGCACTGATATCTGGTAAAGCATCATCACGAGTCGCGTAAATAATACCGCTATTGGGTAATAAATATTCTGAACCACCAATAGGTTTTGTCCGTAGTAGATTCAAGTCTAAAACTGTAGCGCGAACTTTTTTATTTTCTCTCTGGTCAGAAAAGAAGGTTTCAAAAATTGCACCATGGGGAATAACAGAATTATTAGGACTAAGACTACCATCTAGAATTTGTAGAGCGCAAATCTGAGCATCAATAGCAGACTGCTCTGATATAGTTCTATTTGCTGCTGCTTTGTTTAATGCTCTAGCTAGTAATCCATCATCTATCAAAGGTCTATTATTATACTTTAGCTGAGATAGATATGTCAAAGCTGTTGCATAATCACTAACTGTTTTAGTGGGTGCAGGATAAACTATACCCCTATTAGATTTACCATCTTTGTCTTTTTCAAGATTAGAAGCATTTGGTAAACTGTCCATATTTTTGTAGCTCTTATTATCAGTAGGATCATAATAACTACTCACACAAGCTATGGGTTTAGGCGTTTGGGCATTATAGCCAGTAGACTTGTAGTGATAAACTGCTGTAGCCCGCATTTTTAGATAAGGTTTTGTATCATGATACATTCCCTCAATATCAGACAATATTTCTTTCTCTGTACTAGTAATACTACCAGGGGTATCATCTTTACTCAAATAAACTCCTGCCCCCGTAACAACTCGTAAACCACCCACCGGATCTGTGGTGCTTGTTGGTACTTTGGCTGCTGCTAATTCCCAGTCTCCATCTCTTTCTGTAGAACCAATATCTGCTAAATTCCGTACTAAAGAGGGTCGTGTGCGAGTTTGCGTAGTACCACTTGGTAAATCCCATTTAATGCCACTAATATCTTGGGTATCCTCAATATATGAACCAATAAACTGATTTTTACTGCTATCCCACCTCAGTTCGGGTAAATTGTTACTAACTAGGACTCTATCACCCAATAGTTTTTCTTTTCCACTATTTTTCTTCAATTCTTTTGGGTCGCTGGCCTTGGGTTCTAAGGATGTTCCGCTAATGTTGAGTGATAGATTAGTATAATTAACACCTGTTTTACCGTCTGTTGGGTCTGTAGGATAAACCCAGCTATCAATGGGACGCAGGGTATCAGCAGATCCTTGTAATAATGAGCTAGGATATATTTCTGTAGCACCAAAAGCAACTTCTGTATAAGGTACACGACGAGTCCGTCTTTTAAAGTAAATTTCTAATTGTTGACGACGGTATTTAAGGCGCTCTGTATCATCAAAAGTTATTCCTAATGCTGTTTGTTTGAGTGCAAGTCCGTTTTTAACTTCTGTTGGATCATTAGCGCCTGTAGAATCAGCAGCAATTTGAGCATCAATTAATTTATTAATCCGCCGTACATAAGCTAGGTTATTATAGGCTGTATCTCTGGGACTATTTGTAACTGATTTTGTTAAAGTACCAGTAGTAACATTAGAGGTTTTACCGTTGTATAAATCAACAGTTGCTCCACCCGTATCACTTGCATCAGTAAACTTACCCAGTGCTAAATTACCACCAACAATAATTTTGGCATTTTTAGGTTTATAGAAACAAGACGCTCTACTGCTAACTTGATATAATCTAATGTTGTTAACAGTTCCAGCAGCCAGTAAATTACTATTTGTAAAAACCCCACCATTCAAATTTGTATCGGAATTTAATTCTAGATCATCGTCATAAACAACAGCATTGTTATTTGTTGGTGTTTGTACTCTGTCTTGTTGATACTCTACAGCCCCACCCAGACTACCAGCAATCTTACCATTATATACTTCATAGTTAGTAGTGTTGGGAGGATTAGTAATTCTGGCTATAGCAGTATAAACAAAAAAGGCTTTCTTGATTTCATTATCTTGTCTCACCCAACCAGTATTACCTACTAAACTGGTATCGGTACTTCCACAATTAGCATTTAATGTCCCTTTGACTACTGGTACATTTCTGGCTTCTAAAGCATTTCTGGCTCTGCTATACTGACCATTTACCACGGGTGGAGTTTTAAAATAAATACCGTAGAGGGTATAGCTATCAAATTTCCCGTTGCTGTCAGTATCAACAGGAAACCTCCAAGCTGTTTCTAGTGATGGTTGTCCCTGTAAAGATAGTGTTAGTTTAGTTTCATCACCAAATGTATATTTATCTATGTTATTAACAAGAGCATTATACAGATCATCGTCTGTTGGTGTAGTTTTTGGCAGAGTTTTATCCTGCAATAATTTACTAATTTTTGCTTTACCTCTATCAATTGCTGGGGTAGCAGCAGTCATAACCGACTCATTGACACGGACGTTATTAGCATTTTCCCGTCGGTTAAAAGAACGAACCATAATAGCTGTGGTCAGTAATACCACTACCAGGGATACCATTAGCACTGTTGGTAAGACAAAACCTGCGTTAGTAAGTTTCTGTTTTTTCTGAGTGCGGAAAACATTTCTTAGCAACCAGTTTAAGCTTCGTTTTGTTGCTTTTTTGATGAAAAAACCCCGCAGAAATTTCGTCAGTATCCTAATTACTTTTTTAAGTTGCTGATTTTTTTGATACATAGATGCCTTGCTATTCAATAATTTCCTGGTATTTTTTTGGTGATGATTTTAGATAAGTATTGATGTATATTATTTTTCTACTGTTGAATTATCTATTTAATAGCGAACCACAGAGGCACAGAGGACACTGAGGAAAACTATAAGCAATCTTTTGGGGTAAGAGGAGTGGTTTATCTAGGTTTTTAATATACCATCTTTTCTAGACAAAGTTGCAAAACTCTTAATTTTTTTCTTTTTCCTCTCTTGGTGAAAGCTCACTCTTGCTATTAGACTTTCTCTAACTGTGCTACTCTAGGGTCTATAATTTTCTGTCCTAAACTAGCGAATTGAATCGCTACGGAAACTTTATTTCCTTCTCCAAAAACATGAGTAATCTTACCAATACCAAAAGTTTTATGTAATACTTTATCACCTACTTGCCAAGTTGGAGAAGTGCTTTGTTTAGTAGTATTTGCCGATGTTGTCTTGGTTAAAATACGGGTAAGTTTATTCTGTGTAGTTAATAATTCTGCTGGTAATTCGTCTAAAAATTGCGATCGCATTGCCGGTTCTCTAGTACCATATAAACGGCGTTCTCTAGCATGGGATAGAAATAGACGTTCTTGAGCGCGGGTAATACCTACATAACACAATCTACGTTCTTCTTCTAATAAGGATGGATCTTGTAATGAACGATAACCCGGAAATAATCCCTGTTCTAATCCAACTAGAAAGACCACGGGAAATTCCAAACCCTTAGAAGCGTGTAAGGTCATTAAAGAAACTGCTGTTTGTCCCTCTTTTAAATTATCTAAATCGGAACTGAGCGCAGCACTTTGTAAAAATGCTTGTAAGGAAATATCTTCGCCTTCATTTTCCTCTTGAAATTGCAACATGGCGTTATATAATTCATTAACGTTGCTAATTCTGTTATCAGCTTCGTCTGTACCTTGGTCTTGCAATTCTTTGATATAACCAGAATCTTCTAAAATCCCTTGTAATATCTCTGAACCGGGAATAATTGTGATTTGTGCTTGACGATTTTGAATCATTGCAGCAAAATTATTTACAGCTTTTGCTGAACGTCCTGCTAAAGTATTAACTGATGTTTCATCACTAATTATTTCCCATAATGTTATTCCTAATTGCTGGGAAGCATTGACTAAAGCGTCCATAGTAGCTTTACCAATTCCCCTACGAGGTGTATTAATGACTCGCAATAAGCTAACAGTATCCGCTGGATTATTAATAGCTCTTAAATATGCAACAGCATCTTTAATTTCTTTCCGGTCATAAAACTTCATTCCTCCCACAACCGTATAAGGAATTTGATACTTAACTAATAGTTCTTCAAAAGGTCGAGATTGAGCATTAGTTCTATATAAAATTGCAAAAGCACCCCAATTTAATTCCGGGTTTTGATTTTCTAAACTGCGAATTTGGTCAATAACAAAAGCTGCTTCGGCCATTTCTTCCTCAGCTTTATGAAAACAAATTGCTTCCCCCGGTTGTCTTGTGGCCTTGAGAATTTTATCAATGCGTTGGGTGTTATTTTCAATTAATTCATTAGCAGCTTGGAGAATGTTTTCACAAGAACGATAATTTTCTTCTAATTTTACCATAGAACGGGTATCATCATCTGCTAAACCATCGCCAAAATTCTCCTGAAATTCTAGTAAAATCGTAAAATCTGCCATTCTAAAACTGTAAATTGACTGGTCAGCATCTCCGACAACAAATACAGAACGATTTTCCCATTTCCATTCACTTTTACGTTTTTCCCCATTGGTAACTAAAAGCTGAATTAAATCATATTGAGTCCGGTTAGTATCTTGATATTCATCAACTAAAATATGACAGAATTTGCGATACCAATAACCTAAAACCTGCTCATTTTGTTGAAATAATCTAGTAGGAATTAAAATCAAATCATCAAAATCTAAAGCATTATTTTGAGCCAGTTTATCTTGATAGCGGTTATAAACGTCAGCAATTACCCTCCCGCGATAATTTGGCTGTTCACTTTCAAATTCTCTAGGGGAAAATCCCTGATTTTTCGCATTACTAATAGCGTAACGCACAGACTTAGGTTCAAATTTCTTACTATCTAAATTTAAATCTTTAGTCACAATTTCTTTAATCAGACTTTGTACATCAGATTCATCAAAAATAGAAAAATTCTTCTCCCATTTTCTCCCTTTTTCATCTTGATATTTCTCAATATCATAACGGAGAATCCGAGAAAACAAACTATGAAAAGTTCCACACCACATATCTTTAATAGTAGTGCGGTAAACTTGTGATTTAATCAAAGTTTGTTCATATTCCGTTAGTAAATCAAACTTTTTATCATGTTTTGTTATCGCTAATTGTTCAGCAAATATCCTTTGAATTCTTTCCTTCATTTCCCTTGCGGCTTTATTAGTAAATGTCACCGCGAGGATATTTTCAGGATTAACACGGTGTTGTAGAATCAAGTTAGCAATACGGTAGGTTAGCGCACGGGTTTTACCCGAACCAGCACCAGCAACTACTAACAATGGTCCGCAATAGTGTTCTACGGCTTGACGTTGACTAGGATTGAGGTGATTAAGGAAATCAATACTTGTTATCATAAAATATAAAGACGATGAGGAGTTTGACGCTCCCTGACCTATAGAGGGACGGGGATTCTTGTTTCAATGAGCAACCTTACCCAAACTTGTTACCAAGTCTGAGCAGAGGGTCATCTCTCCACAAGCGTTATTAGTTTCCGTCCGCCCGACGGTACTTAAATCATAGCCACTTTGTCTTAGTGCTTTAGTGAGAATGTTAATTGCAGCATTGTGGTCACGGTCAAGTATGCACCCACATTTACAAACATGAGTTCTAACTGAAAGTGATTTCTTGACGATTTCTCCACAACTAGAACAGTTTTGAGAAGTGTATTGTGGTGCAACTGATACAATTACACGACCATAGACTTTACCAAAATATTCTAACCATTGAGTAAACAATGACCAACCAGCATCACTAATTGACTTGGCTAACTTGCTATTTTTAACCATATTTTTCACTTGCAGTTTTTCAAACGCCACTAAATCGTTAGATCTAACTACGCACAATGCTGTCTTAACGGCAAAGTCTTTACGTTGACGTGATACTTGCAAATATTTTCTACCAAGACGGTTAATAGCTCTTTTACGATTATTAGAACCTTTATTTTTACGACTAACTTTTTTTTGTAGTCGTTTTAAAGATTTTTCTGACTTTCGTAAATATCTTGGATTATCAATTTTATCCCCTTGAGAATCAGTGTAGAAACTGTTAAGACCAACATCTAAACCAATAGTTTTACCAGTTAGATTAACATCAATATTCCGTTCTGCATCTATACAGAATTGAACGTAATATCCATCAGAACGTTTAACTATTCTGATTCTTTTGATTTGCTTAATCTGGTAAAAATGTAAATCCCAAGTTCCAATTAATTTTAGCTGACCAATTCCACATTTATCCGTAAAGTTAATGTGTTTTCGGTCTTCTAATAGTTTCCATCCTGATGTTTTATATTCAATGGAACGGTTATTTTTTTGGAACTTTGGATATCCTTTCTTTCCAGGAGTTTTAGCTTGACAATTATCAAAAAATCTTTTAATTGCAAAAGCTGTTCTCTCGGCTGCTGCTTGTCTAGCCATTGAGTTTAATTTATCTGCAAAATCAAATTCATTAGCTACGACCGCAGTGTATTTATTTAGGTCGTAAGGTTTAACATTTTGATTGTTCATCCAAAAGCGCAAGCACTTATTACGAATGAACTGAGTTATCCGTATAGCTTCATCAATTTTTTGATATTGCTGCTTTGTGCCTTTGGCTTTAAATTCAAAAACAATCATTTTTTTTATTACTAATTCGACCTGTTTTAAGTATAATATACTTTAAGGAGTTAGTCAATCTTTAAGATTGGTAAAAATGAAACTACCCTCTCTCACGATTAAGCTGCGCTTAATATCTCTTGGAGGGTGTTTAATTTTACCCGCTTTACATCCCCACCCTGTAGAGGGATGGGGTATTACGGCGTTTTCTGATAAAATAAACCAATAATCTCTGATTTCTCATGCTTATTAGTGGAAGAATTGTCAATTAACAGCCTTTTGGTTGTAAATGTCTAGGTAAAAAACTCAACGATTAAAATCATGGAAATAAAAATGCAAGAACCAGAATACCAAGAAACCCAGTCCAAAGAAACAACTACCCCCCAAATTAACACCCAAACCGGAAATCTTACCAAACTTCAGCCGCCTATGCAGCCTCAAGAACAATGGCTCAAATATGGACAACAAGTTTCTGGTTTTCTGGGTACATTACCAGATTATGTAGGTAAGTTCTTTGGTCAATATCAACAGCCTATAGTTAGTATTGGTTTAGTAGTGACATCTGTAGTCGCAGTTAAGGTACTATTGGCCGTACTAGATGCTCTTAATGATATTCCTTTAGTAGCGCCCAGCTTTGAATTAATTGGTATTGGTTACTCTGTGTGGTTTATCTATCGCTATTTACTCAAAGCTTCCAGCAGACAGGAGTTATCTAGTGAAATTACTACCCTCAAATCTCAAGTTGTCGGTAAAAAAACTTCTGAATCTTAACTAACAAATTTAGACAAATTTAGATACCCGGATTCTTTAATAATTCGGGTATCTTTTGACAGGGAACAGGTGACAGGTGACAGGTGACAGGTGACAGTTGCTACGCCAGGGGAACAGCCAACAAGACGCAAAAAAACCGCGAAAAATTTGCTTTTTGATCTTGACAAAGGATTTTAAAAATGTTATGCTTATATTGATAAGGAAGAACTATCTTGAAATATTTAAAAGTAGTGTGTGTTAGCGACTAGTAACGCACCATTGGTAGAGAACTTGTGTATAGCATAGCGATCGCTACAAATGGGCAGCAAGTTCAGCTTGAGTGAGGTACACTTTGTGCGGGCAAGATGCCCACACCACAAGAGTTTTATTATTAATATCTGTACTTCATAATGTCGAAAACTGCTGTAAAATCCCCCTCCTCATCCTGTACATCCTTTAATCCTGGATATCCTGATTCTGACATTACCCCACAAAGCAACAATTAACGCAAAAAAAACCGCGAAAAATTTGATTTTTGGTGTTGACAAAGGATTTTAGAAATGTTATCCTTATCTTGATAAGGAAGAACTATCTTAAATTATTTAAGAGTAAGATGTGTTAGTAGTAGGTTGGGTTGAGAAAACCCAACATCAAACCTAACCTAAATTTAGCGGATAACGGTGGGTTACGCTGTGCTAACCCACCCTACTAGTTTGTTACTTTGTTGGGATATACAAGTTTCTGTTTTTTTTTCACAGCACTCGTAATACACTAGGAATACTGTCTATAGATTCCATAGCTTGAATTTCTGCTAAAGCTTGTCTAAAGTTCCCTTCCCGGACATCATGGGTGACAACCACAATTTCCGCTAGTTCTCCCTGAAAACCAGTTTGGACAACTGACTCCAAACTTACCCCATAATTGCCAAAACAAGTCCCTAATTTCCCAATAACTCCCGCTTGGTCTTGACTCAAAAAGCGGGTATAAAACCGCGTCACTAACTCAGAAATTGGCGTAATTTGAGAGTAATATTGATGTCTACAAGCTAGGAGAGGATTTGGTTTATTTGTATTAGTTTTGAGGTTAGCTACCAGACTTAATATATCTGATGATACAGCACTCGCGGTAGCACCAGCACCAGCACCAGGACCGAATAACATCACCGGGCCAATGGGTTCTCCTTCCACAAGAATGGCGTTATAAACACCATTAATACTAGCTAAAGGATGGTTTTGCGGTACTAAAGTAGGATGAACCCTAACTGAAAGTTGGGAATTATCTGTATCTAAGTGTTGGGCTATACCTAATAACTTAATCACAAATCCTAACTTAGCAGCATAGGTAATATCTGTTTTTGTGACTTGGCGAATTCCTTCACAATGGACATCTTCTCGATTAATTCGTCCGTCAAACCCTAAAGATGCCAAAATAGCAATTTTATCTCCCGCATCTAAACCATCAACATCAGCAGTGGGGTCAGCTTCAGCATAACCCAATCTCTGAGCATCTGCTAAAACATCATTAAAATCACTACCTTCCGCTTGCATCCTGGTGAGGATGTAGTTGGTTGTGCCATTGACAATACCCATGATAGCATTAATCCGGTTAACGCTTAAAGACTGTTTTAAAGGTTGAACCACTGGAATACCACCACCAACGGCCGCTTCTAGCATGACATAGACACCAGCTTGATTCGCAGCAGTAAATATTTCCGCACCAAATCGAGAAATTACGGCTTTATTGGCAGTGACAACGTGCTTACCATTGTTAATAGCTGCGAGAATTAATGTTCTGGCTGGTTCTAATCCTCCCATTAACTCTACAACTATATCCACCGCTGGATCATTAACAATAGCCTCTAAATCTGTCGTGATTACACCTGATGATAATTCTACAACACGAGGTTTAGTGAGCGATCGCACCCCCACCCGATATATTTCAATTTCCTGTAACAGTGGGTGACGGCCTAGCTTGTCTTGTAACAGTTGTACTGTACCCGTTCCTACTGTACCTAATCCGAGTATTCCTAATTTAACAGTCACAGATTTTGCACCCACACTAACTTTATTAGAGAATAAAAAAACAATTGTAGGCAGAGCATAAGCCCTACCTACTAATTATCTTCTTTTAATTGTCCAATGACCAATGACTAATAACCAATGACCAATGACCAACGACTAAATTAGTATGTTTCTACGTGCCAACGGTGAGCTTTTTTCAGGTCTTTTTGGTAATCACTCCAGGTTACACCTTCTTTGGCCGCCGCAGCGCTTAAAGCCGCATCAATGCCATCTTCCATACCGCGTAAACCACAGATATAAGTGTGGGTTTTAGGATTTTTAATCAATTGCCACAATTCATCAGCGTGTTCCGCTACACGGTCTTGGATGTACATTCTACCACCTTGGGGGTTATTTTGTTCCCGGCTGATAGCATAGGTGAGACGGAAGTTTTGAGGATATTTCTCCTGCATTGCTTCCAATTCTTCTTTATAAAGAATATTGGGAGATGTTGGTACACCAAACAACAACCAGGAAAATCCTTTAAATTGATATTCTGGGTTAGCTTTTCTTTCTGCGTCCTTAAACATCCGCCACAAGTAAGTCCGCATAGGCGCAATACCTGTACCTGTTGCTAACATGATTATATTAGCTTCTGGATCTTCAGGTAACAACATTTCTTTACCAACAGGACCTGTGATTTTGACATCATCACCTGGTTTTATTTTAGTCAGATAGGTAGAACAAACACCATAAACTGTTTCACCAGTTTCGGGATGCTTGTACTCTAGCTGACGAACACACAAGGATATTGTTTTGTCATCTAGATTATCACCGTGACGAGTGGAAGCAATCGAGTAAAGTCTCAGTTTTTCAGGCTTACCGTTTTTATCCAGTCCAGGAGGGATAATACCGATACTTTGACCCTCTAGATATCTTAAGTCACCAGTAGATATATCAAATTTGAGGTGTTGAACAATACCGATTCCGCCCTCTTTAACTAATGTTTCATTAGAGATACACTTACCAATAAACGGAGCGTTAGGACGATAAATGTTCACAGGAACGTCAGCATGGGCATCTTTTTTTGCTTTTGCTTGAGTCATGGTGTTGCCTTTTTTCTCCTTAGCCGATGATTTAGCAAAGCCTTTCGCCTCACTAGGATTAATCACAGGTGTGACTTTACCATGTTCCTCGTTACTAGCATTCACCTCAGCTTTGACTTCTGTACTAGCAGTAGCTTCAGATGTAACAACTGCTACATCATTCGTTACTAATTTAACTTGGCGATTGACTTGCTGTAAAGCTGTAACAGGTTGAATACTAACAATTTTACCACCTAAGCGAGTGATCCGTCGCATTTCTTGATTCATGCGGTTGTAAGGTACTCTGATGAATACACTGCCACTTTCACGAATTGGGTAGTTGGTTTGATCAGTTTTTTCACTCTGACGCAGACCTATCACTTCGTAAACGAAGACGCGGCTACCTGATTCTATATTGGCAGCACCCTCAACAGCACCTTGATTGTACATTCCTTCTACCACTCCGATATTTACTTAACCGTTTATCAAAAAAATCATTCCCATCCTTATAGGAGCTTTAGTTTACCGGATTTTCGGATCACAAAACTGCCCATCTGGGAAAACGACATCATAATTATGATGCCGGCTCACACTCGCCCAAGACCGGTAGGCATGGCAAAAAACACACCTGTTCACCTTCTAAGTTAGAGGATAAGTCCGGGCGAGAATGTTAATAGTGAATCACTTTAATCTTTTTTTCTCGAACTATATAGTTTTAGGTTGATGAAAAAACATTTTACAGCATCTTGATACTGCAAAAACCCCGGCTATGAGGACAAGCCCCTGCCTTTGTTAGAATGTCCCGAAGGCGTACATTATAACTTTGTCTGCATATTCCCCTAAAACTACTCATCCTATCCTACCATGACAGTGTTAACATACTTGATGATTATAAATTTATAGAGATTTTTTTTGTTTCTGATTCAGGCTTAAAAAAAATTGTATCATCTATGGCAAAATATTAGCTAGACAACTGCTAAGGGAACTAGATTCTTTCTCAAGGTAAATCTTGTGCGAGTACACTCCCTTCTGTTAAAATCTAGTGCAACACTAAGATTAAATACTTACCAGCGATAAAATTAGGCTCATTCAGACGAGTAACTGCCATTAGCTTACACGTTATCCGTTGAAAGAAAGTCATCGTTATCCTGGATAGCCAGAACCTAGGGGTGTACCATGAGTGTAAGCTCCTGCATTCAAAATCTGTTGTGAGAAAAATTATTGATTGACATTTAGTATTTAGAGAGGATTTATGACAAGTAAGCCGGAACGTGTGGTATTAATTGGAGTAGCGGGAGACTCTGGATGCGGTAAATCTACGTTTTTACGTCGCTTGATTGATTTATTTGGTGAAGAATTTATGACAGTTATCTGTTTAGATGACTATCATTGCCTCGATCGGAAACAGCGTAAACAAACAGGCATAACCGCCCTCGACCCAAGAGCAAACAATTTTGACTTGATGTATGAGCAAATTAAAGCTCTTAAAGAAGGTCAAACAATTAATAAACCGATTTATAATCACGAAACTGGCAATATTGACCCGCCAGAAATAGTCAAGCCAAATCATGTTATCGTAGTGGAAGGGCTGCATCCTTTATATGATGAACGGGTTAGAGAACTATTGGATTTCAGTGTTTATTTTGATATCAGTGATGAAGTCAAAATCGCCTGGAAAATTCAACGGGATATGGCCGAGAGAGGCCACCGCTACGAAGATGTTCTCGCACAAATCAATTCTCGGAAACCTGATTTTGAGAAATTTATCGAACCACAAAGAGAATTTGCGGACGTAGTTCTACAAGTATTACCCACAAACTTGATTAAAAACGATACAGAACGTAAGGTTTTACGGGTACGGATGTTACAACGGGAAGGAAAAGAGGGCTTTGAACCAAGTTACCTATTTGACGAAGGTTCAACAATTCAGTGGACTCCTTGCGGACGCAAACTAACCTGTTCTTACCCAGGTATGCAACTGTACTATGGTTTTGATGTTTACTATGGTCGTTACGTCTCAGTTTTAGAAGTAGACGGTCAATTTGACAACCTCGATGAAGTAATTTACATTGAAACCCATCTAAGCAAAACCTCAACCAAGTATCAAGGTGAGATGACTCACTTATTAGTGCAACACCGTGAATACCCCGGTTCTAACAATGGTACTGGTTTATTCCAAGTATTGACAGGTTTGAAAATGCGTGCTACTTATGAACGCTTAACAGCTAAAGAAGCAAAACTAGCTGTTGAAGTCTAAATAAGTCTAAAATAGTAGTATTTGCGTCATAACTAGGGAGGGACATTTTAAATTGTTTCCTCCTTTACCAAACTCTTACTCTCCGCGCCTCTGCGTGAGAAAAAATCATGCTTTAATTCACCAAAGTCCAACCCTGGAAACACCTAAGTGGGGACTAACTCACCAGGACGTAATTTAGACCATTTACCTATTTCGGGTTGGAAACTCAGACAACCAACAACATCCCATTCCATTTCAATTATCTCGCCTTGCGTGCGAATATTAACATTAATGGTGGGTTCGTGAGGATCAAAATCTGGTGTTTCTGTTAAGTGTAACTGTTGGTGCTGGGTTTCTACGGCGTTGTAAGTAACACAGCGGTCTACATAGTGGCAATTCACGCAAATACACATATTAGAACCAACTCTCAAAACCTTTATAGTTAATATAGCTCATGCCAAAATAATCAGCATTAGTTATTGGGTTGATTTTGATGACAATATCCGAATTAGTTGCTTCTCGTCTATCTCCTGAAAATTGGCCTTTTAGTCTGGAATATCTGCCACAACCCGTTTATATGGTCGGTGGTGCGGTTCGTGATGGGATTTTGGGTAGAATGCGGGAATATATGGATTTGGATTTCATTATCCCATTAAATGCGGTGCAAGTGGCAAAAAAGATTGCTCAACGTTATCAAGCTGGTTTTGTGTTACTTGACCCTGAAAGACAAATTGCGCGTGTCGTGTTTCCTGAAGCTACGGTTGATTTTGCTCAACAGGAGGGGGAAAGTCTCATTACTGATTTATATAGGCGAGATTTTACTATTAATGCGATCGCTTTTAATCCCCATACACAAGAAATTATTGATCCTCTTACAGGTTCTCACGACATAGAATCTGGTATTTTACGCATGATATCACCTGTCAATCTGCAAAATGATCCTTTGCGGTTAATGCGGGCTTATCGTCAAGCTGCTCAACTGGATTTTACTATTGAACCAGTTACTCAAGATACTATTCGCAGTTTAGCAACAAGTATTAGCCAAGTAGCAGCGGAACGAGTACGGGTAGAAATTGGTTATTTATTAGCTAGTGGTCGAGGAACATTGTGGTTAAATACGGCTTGGAAAGATGGTATTTTGACCCATTTATTTAAAAATGCTACTGACAAAAGTTTTATTAAATTAAATGCAATTGATCAAGCATCTGATTTAATTAGTCAAAACTGGCAGAGATTAGGCCGAGAATTAACCAAATATGTCCGTAATACTGTCAAGACTTCTTGGTTAAGTATTGCTAAACTTGCTTGTCTTGTTGATTCAAACCCAGAAACCGCTGAAATAGAATTACAAAAACTTACCTACAGTCGGGCAGAAATTCGCGCGGTAACAACCGCATTAAGACTATTTTCAGAAATAAAAGCGGAAAATATGTCTTTGCGGAAACAATATTTTCTCTTTCGGGAAATGGGAATTTTATTTCCGGCAGTGTTGTTATTAGCTTTGGCAAATGATATTATAGATCAAGGTACGTTTGCAGAAAGTATGTTTGTTACTTATGAACCTTTAATCAAACGTTATCTTAACCCGAATGACGCGGTTGCACATCCTATTCCTTTACTCACTGGTAAAGAAATTATGACAGAGTTAAAAATTCCCGCTTCACCATTGGTAGGGGAATTATTAATGGAAGTTGGTGTTGCTCAAGCTGAGGGGAAAATTTCTACAGTAGAAGCAGCTATAGAATTAGCCAAAAATTTAGTTCAGGTTTAAACTAAACTTGATAAATTCTTCTTTGATTGGTTTAAGTTGGATGGGTTAAAAAATGGGTTCGATTTGGCAGGCTGATTTTTATCGTAGTCCGCTACAAAGTATTGAAGGGCAGATACTATGGGAATTATTAGTTTGTGATCAAACTCGTAGTTTTGAGTATGTAGCGAGTTGTCCCCAATCACAAGCTAATTCTACTTGGGTGACTCAACAATTACAATTAGCAGCTAGGGAAAATCTACCAGATATCATTCAAGTATTTCGTCCTCAGTCTTTAAGTTTAATAGAAACTGCGGGCAATAACTTAGGTATCAAGGTTGAAGCGACTCGGAGAACTTTGGCTTTAAAACAGTGGTTAGCATTAAAACAATATCCTGTCATTGTGGATAAACCACCTCCAGTACCATTACCAGAAAATCTCTGGGGGGAAGAATGGCGTTTAGCGACCATTCTCGCTAGTGATATTGTAGATGAGTTTAAAGAACGGCCAATTCCTATTTTACAAATACCAGAATTTCTCAACCCGATAAATCTAGGGTTGGCTTCTACAGTTCCTATACCTGGTGTGATTATCTATGGTGGAAGACAATCCATGAGTTTAGCACGGTGGTTGCACAAAAGCAATCCTGTGTCATTAAACTATGTGAATGGTACACCTGATGGTTTGATTTTAGAAGCTAGTTTAGCAGATAGATGGATTTTAGCGACTTTTGCAGATGAGGAAGTTACTGCTGCGGGGAAGTTATATGAAGAACGTAAACAGCTAAGTCAGGGCTTACATTTTTTGTTAGTACAACCAGATGATTCGGGAATGACTTACACTGGTTTATGGTTATTGCAGCAAGAAAGTCTGGGAAACTAAACAAACAAGAATGTAGTCAAAATAACCAGTTAATTTATTTAGGCTAGCAACAGATGAGCGAAATTACTCAGCGTAGGGTTATTATCGGGGATATACATGGACACTATCAAGGTTTGATGTTACTACTGAAGCAAATAGAACCCGCATCAGCGGATCAAATATATTTTTTAGGAGATTTAATTGATCGTGGTCCGCAAAGTGCAGAAGTAGTAGAGTTTGTTAAAGAAAATGACTACCCTTGTTTACTAGGTAATCATGAGCAGATGTTATTAGAGATAATGACTGGTAAGAATACTCGGTCAGCCAGTATGCAAGGATGGTTATATAATGGAGGACAGGCGACAGTTGCTAGTTATCGCTCTGGGAAAATTCCCCAAGCAGATATAGATTGGTTTGAAAGTTTACCCACATATCTGGATTTGGGAGATTTTTGGTTAACTCATGCAGGTGTTGATCCTCACAAAACTGTGACAGAACAAACACCTAATGAACTATGTTGGATAAGGGGAGAGTTTCACAGCATGACTCAACCATATTTCCCAGATAAAACAATTGTGGCTGGTCATACCATAACTTTTACCTTACCCGGTGTTATTCCTGGTAATTTAGCCCAGGGACAGGGTTGGATAGATATTGATACTGGCGCTTATCATCCTCGTAGTGGTTGGTTAACTGGACTAGATATCACAAATCATTTGGTTTATCAGGCTAATGTGTTTAGTCACGCAGTACGCATTCTACCATGGGAAGAGGTAATTACAAAAATTGAACCAAAGGAATTAGTAGGTAGCCGTCGTCATAGGTAAAAAGCCTAATTACTGCAAAAATGCTCTAATTTTAGATTGATAGGCTAAATTATCCAAACCGTTATTTTGATTAGTTGGTTGATTATTAATCTGACGCTGAAGAGAAATAACTCGCTCACTCGCGGCTGGGTGCGTACTTAAAAATGCAGGTACAGAACTACTACTCTGTAACTTTTTCATAAAAGAAATCATAGCTGATTGAGCATAACCAGTGCGGGTGATGTTCGCTAGTCCTCTTTTATCAGCATCAAATTCGTCCTTGCGACTTCGGGGAAGATTTAATGCCAGTTGTACACCAATACCTACGGCTTTATTTTTATCTAAACCTGCTATGGTAGCAACACCAGTGGTAATAGCTTGTTGTCGGATTTGTTTAATTAAATGTTTACCCTCAATATGACCCATTTCATGTGCTAACACACTAGCTAATTCTGCTTCATTATCTGCGGCTTTTAATAAACCTGTATTCACATAAATAAAACCACCAGTAGTCGCAAAAGCATTAACAGCAGCATCTTCGACTACTTGAAAAGTATAAGGGATATTTGGGCGATCGCTATTAGCCGCTAACCGTCTACCTACTTCGTTAATATAGTCATTTAATTCTGAGTTATCAGAGATTTTGACTTCTTGCTGTAATTGCTGATTCATCTGCTGACCGAGATTAACTTCCTGACGATCAGATATATTAGATAAATTAAGTATCTGTACCCCTTGAAATAAAAGCGGTAATAAATCTATAGCTTTACTTGGTAAGGGTGTACTTAAACACACAGACAAACCCACAATTACAGAAATTAACGGATATAAACAGCGTCGTTGCCATAAACGATAGTTTATCCGAAATCCTTGCCAGTTAATCATAATCTAGTCACATGAGATTTGTACGAGAACTTAAAATCAGAAGGACGAATTTTTCGATTACTAAGTTGCATTTTCCACTTAGGGAACAGAGAACACAGAACAGGTTTTGGGAAACTTTACTTTTTGTTATATATTTCGGTTGTTTTCCGTTCACCTACTTACAATCATGCTAAACTATTCCATAACTATAACACTTATCTGCTATAGGAATAATATTTGATTTTTGATAGCTTGCGTGGCGTAGCCATACAAAACTCAGTAGGTATCAATTCTGTCTTTCTTCCTGGGTTCCCTGTTACCTATTACCTGTTACCTGACCACACAAGTAAATTCACGGAATCAAACCGGATGACTATATCAATTGCGATTCAGTGATCAAGATTGTGGATCATTTGCAAAAAACTTCTTAGTCTTAGTACAATCAATTACCTAGCTGAAAACTTAACTGAAATTTACCCAAAACTTATCCAAAATTTATCCAAAACTGGTTATGGCTATTTTAGATTCCAAAGGTCGCTTGTTTGGTAAAATCAATCTCTTAGACTTAGGTGCTGCACTAGTAATTTTGCTGGTAGTAGTAGGTATTTTTATTTTTCCTGGTACTTCCGGTTCTGTGGCTCAAGTGGGTGCGAAAACAGTACCAATTGAGGTAGATTTAGTGGTACGTGGCCTTAATGTTCGTGACCCTGAACAATTATTTAAACAAGGATTCACAAATGGTGGTAAAACTAATGTGATTATCCGCAATCAACCCTATGGTCAAATTGGAATTAAATCTATTAAAGAGTTAGATAGAATGCTTACTATTCCCCAACCAGATGGTTCTGTGAAGGAATTACCAGATCCTCGCAAGAATAATTTTAGCACGGATTTTATCTTAACTTTACAAGACAAAGCCACAGTCACTAAGGATGGACCTGTTCTAGGTAATAACAAGGTGAAAATCGGTATGACCTTTGAATTAGAAGGTTTTAACTATAATTTCAATGCGTCTGTAATTGATATTCGGTTACAAGATAAATAAGATTATGGTTAGAGGTGAAATTTCCCTAATTTTATCCTCTTCCTTACTAAAAATTTAGCAAAAAACGGCTTGCCAAAATGGCAGTATATTAACTATGTTTCGTACCAGCTTTAAGCTGTTAATTGTTCATTTCTCTCTCTGGGATTTAACAATGTATAAAAACCATTTATGATCGAGTGGGTAAATACTGTGATACAGGCTTCTTTTTCTTGGAGACAATTCATCAACCAAATTTCGGAAATCAAGACAGGAAGCAGAGAAGGGCGCATTTTTAAACATTTCTCTGAACCTGGTTTTTTCCTGGGTTTATTAACAATAATTGTGGCTATTCTGTTATGGAATTGGCAACTATTCTTAGCGTTGATTGTTGGTATTAGTGTGATGGTATTTACTTACTTAATACCGAAATTTAATTGGCAATTACACTGGTTAGAAATACGCAGGTTAATTAGTAGTCCTAACATTCGTTTCGCTTATTCTATCGCTAGTGGTGGGGTTGCAACTGTAATTACTTACATGGCTTCAGCAATTTGGGTTGATTCCCCTAGTCCTTGGTTGGCTGCTGGTGCTATTATTCAGGGTATAGGTACATTATTGACTTTAATTTTGTTGGTGTGGCAAATATTTAGTTTTCAGGGAAGTCAACAACAAGATTATCTTGATAAGTTGTTAAGCGATTTAACAGAAACAGATCCTTTAAAACGTTTACTTGCTGTAAGTAAGCTGAATAAGTTTATTTCCCGTCAGCGATTTGACACAGCATTGCAACAAGATGTAATAAAATGCTTGCAAATTTTCCTCAGTCAAGAACAAGAGGTAATAATTCGGGAAGCAGCTTTAGACTGTTTACAGAATTTAAATGGTTTACAATTGCTAAAACCAATTAATACCAAAGTTATTACACCTATCTCCGTCAAAGCGAAAAGCAAAGTTGTTATAGATTAATTTAATGTTTTGAGTAGAAAGACACAAAGGCCTTGACTGTTCCTTGATTCAATTTTGCTGTAGTTCTTCTTTTAAGACTTGCTGATAGATATTAGGTAGAGAACGACTAACAGAATTAGTTTCTATACCATATCCTAAACTTGTCCAAGTCGGGGAAAGTTTTCGGAAAACATCATTTATTTTTTGCTGACGTAATAGTGCGGGAATATCCACACCCCAAACTCGTGAGTCATTTAACCAACGGTAAACTACCGTATCTTGATACTCTGCTTCAAAACTATAATTAGTCCAAAATATCTTATGTTGAGGTTTTGGGTGATAGCGGGGGGCAATTTGATGCCAAGTTGTGTTAATAATTTGATAGCGACCAGCAGCAGTGGAACAGTTACCCGTATTTGGTCCAGTAACGATAGTCACACATTTTTCCGGGTGACGACTCAGATCATGAACTTGTTCACCACCATATAGGATAGAGTAGGGACGGTTACTATTAGCCTCACTGGCAGAAATAGTTCGCATTAATGCTCGGATATAAGGATCTCCACCGCGCATAACTAGGGGAGGCTGTTGTCTCGTAAATACAGGTTCAGGGGATAATTGAATATCCCCATAAATATACCACTGAAACAAGTACACAAATCCCAAAAGTGACGCTAGGGGAGCAATGAGTTTTTCTACACCTTTTAGTTCAAAGCTTTTCAGAATTTCACTCCTTTTAATTAAAGACATTTGACAAACTTTCAGTAAGCTAAGATAGCATTAGCTATTTTGAAAATCATTAATATAGAAAAATAAACAAACTTGAAGATATACAAAAAACAAATTTAAATTTATGGTGACAAACAACAGGGAATATCAATCTTTGGAAGTACAAGAGTCTACTTCAAGCATTAACGGAAGCGTAGCAGCTAATGATAATTTATTAACACAAGAGAACATAAGTCAAACTAGATTTTATGGGAGTTATCAAAATTGTATGGAAATATATGCAAGCCTGGAGCAGGTAGAGGCGTATTTTAACAATCATGCTTCATGGTTTAGCCGTTGTGCAGAACCTATGAAGGTAAAGGCTTTGAGTGAAAATAGTTATGCTTTAGTTGTGGGTAAATTTGGTGCTTTTGGTTATGATGTAGAACCAAAAATTGGTTTAGAGTTATCAGCCTCTCAAGATCGAGAATACCACATTCGGACTATTCCTTTACCTGATTATCAAGCTCCTGGTTATGAGGTAGATTATAAATCATTAACACGGTTAATAGGTGGTGTGGATGGGATTACACGGGTCCAATGGGAATTAGATTTGGTAGTTGAGTTACACTTTCCCAAATTTATTCAGCGATTACCTCATACTTTAATTCAGTCTACAGGCGATCGCATTCTCAATCAAATTGTTCATCAAATTTCCCGTCGTCTCACACACAAGGTAAAAAAAGACTTTTATCAATCTTTAAATATTTCCTTTCCACTAAGCAAACACAAGTAATATAGCGCTTTCCATCTCACTTAGGTACAGGAATCAGGAATTTGACCGTAGTGGAATAGGAAATGGTGTAATGAAAATCAGTCAATTACCAATTACCCATTACCCATTACCCATTACCCATTACTAATGACTAATGACTAATGATAATCTAAGCATTAGTTAAAATTCTCTGGATAATTTCGATACCAGAGAAAGCTTGCCATGCGAAAAGTCCTAAAATAGCGAAATTTAACAATATATGCGTCATCCTAGCCCAATTTGCTCCTTTTTGCATAAAAGGAGACAAAGATGCAGAAAAAGCAATTAAACCTGTCATACTTAATCCAGCTAGGAGATGAGGTCCGACAAATAATTTACCATTATTAATGTAAGTAACAGCCATACCACCAATAGAACCTGCTACCATCAAACCTAAGATGATAGAACCTATTTGGTGGTGTTTGATAGTATATCGTCCTTTAACTAGCTCTTTCTTTTCTTCACCTTGAGCATTTCTGGTACGCTGTACTTGCAACCCTAAATATGCAGCATAGAGGGAAAGTGCTAATAGTACCCACATGATAGCTGGGTGAGCAAAATTCAGCCAAAATTTTATTGTTGGAGTCAATTCAAGAGCCATATTTTTTACTTTCCTTTATTAAATCTTCATAAAACTTAGCATATTTAACAGATATTTATTTTCTTGACTCAGCAATTTTCCCGCATTACTGAATTAGGATATGAAAGTGAAACATTCTAGCTCCTAAACCCTTACCCTGTGCGTTTTTGCGTCTAGATCGTGAAACACAATTGACATACATCTGATAAAATAGGATATAACGAATGACAGAAAATAAAGATACCACATTACTGAAGGCCGTGAAAAGTGGAAATATCAAAGAAGTGTCCGCGCTGCTGGCTTATGGGGCAAATGTGGATACAACCGATAACCATGGAAATACGGTATTGATGTTAGCTGCGAATTTAGGTTATACGGAAATTGTGCGATCGCTCTTAGATGCTGGTGCTAATATTAACTTTTTCAGAAAAACCTATCACTTAACAGCATTAATGTTAGCTGCTAGTGCTAATCACATAGATGTTGTTAAGCTACTAATCTCTAAAGGAGCAAATGTTAATGCTATTAATGAAGATGGTAGTACAGCATTAATGATAGCATCATTAAAGGGTTATGTTGAAATTGGACAAATCTTATTAAGTGCGGGTGCTGATGTAAAAATTAACGATAAAGATAATGATACTGCGTTAAAACTCGCAGTTAAACACAAACATCCAGCCATGGTCAAAGTGTTAACACAAAATAATAACATTGTCAATAGTCAAGATCGCGCAGGTGAGACAGTATTAATGATTGCCGCAGATTTAGACTACTTAGAAATAGTACAAGCACTGATATCATTTGGGGCTGATGTTAATATCAAAAATGTTGATCATCAAACAGCATTATTAGCAGCTACAGCAACAGGAAATACCGATATTATAACTGCCTTATTAGATGCAGGTGCAGAAATTAATCAACAAGATCAAGAAGGGGAAACAGCGTTACATTTAGCCGTTGTCGAAGAATATATTGATGTAGTCAAGATATTACTACAAAGAGGGGCAGATGTGCAAATTAGAAATCATTTGGGAGATACACCTTTACTAATAGCCGCATTCCAGGGATATACTGATATAGTAGCAGTTTTGCTGGCTGCTGGTGCAGATATGGAAAAGAAAAATTTTGGAGAAGTTGCGCTGACATTAGCAGCGTCTCAAGGACATTTCCCCACAGTGAAATTATTACTTGATTATGGTGCGGATATTAACAAATTAGCAGATGATGGTAAAACCGCTTTAGTTAAAGCCATAACTGCAAATTATCCCGAAATATTTCAATTATTACTAGCAAAAGGAGCAAATGTCAACTTACAAAACTCTTCGGGAGCAACGGCTTTAATGTGGGCTGTAGCTGAAGGTTATAGTCAAGCTGTGGATATATTAATACAATTTGGTGCAGATGTAAATTTAAAAAATCAGGGTGGTTATACAGCTTTAATGATTGCAGAATTTAATAATTATCGGGGTATTAGCAAAATATTAAGAGAAGCTGGAGCGCGGGAATAATTTGTTTAAATTATATCTAATTTAGAAATGGGAAATTGAAAAAAAGAGAAACATCAAGATGAAATATTTAGAGGGTGAAAAGAAGTAAATTTACCTTTTACCTTTAGCTTCTTTCTACCTTGATGTTTCCTACTGTGCTAGATGTGAATAATATATATTTTTTGATTTTGATTTGTAGTATTACAATTAGCATTTTATAGGTAAAAAAAACTACTTTTATCACTCATACATCCCTCTTGAGTCTGATTTTATCCATATTTTCAATAGTTAGGAGTAACTATAAAGAAAAAATTAAAGTTTTGTCAAATAAAATTTTTAAATTATCTTAAATTATCTTAAATAATTATTTAAAATATCCTGACTCAGAGGATTTTGAAAAAGAGAAACAGTAAATACCAGGATTTAGACAAAATATACCTCCCAAAACCTCTGTCTCTGCGTAACCTCTGTCCCTAGAGTGGTTGTTTATTCCCTGATCTATGTAAATTTATATACTTGTAGATAATCCCTATCGTCCGATTAAATTTCTCAAAGCAGGTGATTTCAGAAAAATCGCCGAAAAAAAGATCAAATAACTCATGTTACTAAACAATAGCTCCAACTGTGATAAAATAAATAAGAAATATTGCTGTTAACTACAGCCAATGAAAACTTACTACCAAAAATGCAGGTGAAGGCAAAGCAATTATTAAACCAGGTGAGAACCCTATCATCTAGAATCTTGAGTAGCGATAAACCATTTTATCGTCGTTTTTGGTTTTGGGCCGGTTTAGGTGTAGGTGGTGGAATGATTGCTTTCCATTACATAATCTTAGAAATAGATAAAAACTTACCAAATCATTCCGCACTCAAAGCAGTAGTGCGAGAGCAAACACTGACTATTAAAGCTGCTGATGGTACTGTGTTACAACAGCAAGGTGAAGCAACTAGAGAACAGTTACAACTAGAACAAATACCAGATAATCTCAAAAAGGCCTTTATTGCTTCAGAAGACCGAAGATTTAATCAACACAACGGAGTTGATATCCAAGGGATTACGAGAGCGGTGATTAATAATTTGCGATCGCAAGATGTGGTAGAAGGTGGTAGTACCATTACCCAACAGGTAGCCCGCATTCTCTTCCTCAAACAAGAAAAAACCTTCTGGCGTAAACTGAAAGAAATCCGGTTAGCCCAAAAAATAGAGCAGCAATTAACAAAAGATCAGATTCTCGAACGTTATCTAAATCTTGTATATTTAGGCTCTGGTGCTTATGGTGTGGGCGATGCAGCTTGGGTATACTTTAGTAAATCCATAGATCAACTTACCTTATCAGAAATGGCCACCTTGGCTGGTTTAGCTCCTGCACCTAACCTCTATGCACCAGACAAAAACCTAAAAGCAGCCACAGAACGGCGAAATTTGGTGTTGGCGCGGATGGCAGAAGATGGCATAATTACACCAATACAAAAACAAGCCGCTATTCAAGAACCATTAATAGTTAACAGCAACTTACCCAAACGGTGGCAGGTAGATTCCCCCTACTTTACTAGCTATATTCAAAAAGAATTACCAAAGCACCTTTCCCCTGATATCTTAGCTAATGGTGGTTTGGTGGTAGAAACTAGTTTAAACCCAACTTGGCAAAAAGCCGCAGAAGCCGCAGTCACAAAAATCTTGAAAAATGAAGGACGGTGGCAAAATTTCAAAGAAGCGGCTCTGGTGGCCATAGATCCTCGAAATGGGGAAATTCAGGCCATGGTGGGAGGAAAAGACTTCAGTAAAAACCAATTTAATCGCGTTACTCAGGCACAAAGACAACCAGGATCAACCTTTAAAGGATTTGTCTATGCTACAGCGATCGCAACTGGTAAAAACCCTTATGATAGCTATTTAGATGAACCTTTATCAATAGATGGTTATGAACCAAAAAACTACCACGACAACTTCTCCGGCTGGTTGAATATGAGGGATGCTCTCACCAAATCCGTAAATACAATAGCCGTTAAAGTATTAATAGATGCGGGTTTTCAACCAACCATTAAACTAGCCCATGATATGGGAATTAAATCAGAACTAAAACCTACCTATTCTTTAGCTCTTGGTTCTAATGAAGTCAACCTATTAGAACTAACTAATGCTTATGGTACATTTGCTACCCAAGGAAATTATACAGAAGCCCATGGGATTCGTCGCATCCTCAACCGCGAAGGTAATGTCATCTGGTCCGCCAAATATGAACCTAAGCAAGTTTTAGACACTGATAGTAGCACCATTATGACTTGGATGTTACGAAATGTCGTCAGGGAGGGAACTGGGGCAGCGGCTCAATTAGATGATAGACAAGTGGCCGGAAAAACAGGAACTTCCGATGAAGCCCGTGATTTATGGTTTATTGGTTATATTCCCCAAGTTGTCACTGGAGTATGGTTAGGCAATGATGATAATACCCCCACCTATGGTAGTAGTGGTAGCGCCGCTTATGCCTGGCATGAATTTATGAAAAAAGCAGTAGAGGGAATGCCTGTAGAAAAGTTTCCCACCCTGCCCAAACTAGAAAACCGCAAAGGTAGTATTAAAGCTGAACCTATCAAACCTCAAAAAGTTATCCGTAGAGTGATTAATGATAATAATCAAAAATCAGATCGGGATAATACTGAAAATTCTAATTCATCAACAAGAAGGAGACGCAGACGACGCTATTCTCAGGAAGAAAATACAACAGAAAACACCCCCAGACGCAGACGACGCTATTCTCAGTCCCAAGATAACACATTTGCCTCCTCTCGCCGAGAAAGACGATATCGCAGCAAAAAATCACGCTCTGAAAATTCATCTTCCTCAACAGAGAGTAATTCTGGAGAATCTTCACCACCACAACCTTCCTGGAGAGAAAGACTTAAACCCAATTCTTCACCAGAAAATTAATATTATGTCTTTGAATACAGGAAAGATTTTTCCTGGGGCAGATGTAGGTGATCCGCTCAGTTTATACTTTATGAAGAAGTGTAACCTACATTAAGCGAATATCCTCATGAGTTATTTATTGCTCCAAGTTACAGCCGAAGCAACAGGAAATCACTTTCCCTTAGCTTTCACTTTGGTGTATGTAGTCGGTTTTATCGCTGCTGTCACCATTGGTTCAATTGCCTGGTACAACTCCAAACGTCCCCCAGGTTGGGAAAGTAAAGAACGTCCTAATATTGTCCCCAAAGTCGAGAAGGAATCATAGGACTGACGCAAATCTCACCAAAAATTCTAATTTTTTGATACAGCACGTTCAGATTGAGTGAGGTACACCTTATGCGGGCAAGATGCCCGCACCACAAGAGTTTTATCATT
>NZ_KE384601.1:113998-131978 GCF_000426905.1 Dolichospermum circinale AWQC131C | reverse complement strand
ACCCATTACCCATTACCCATTACCCATTACCCATTACCCATTACCCATTACCCATTACCCATTGCCCATTAACCATTACCTAATTCTGTACGTCAACACAACGACGGTATAGCTTTTGAATTTGCTTCAGCAGTATAGTGTGTGCTGCTTGGTTAGCACCACTAGACTTACTTAACTCTGTCAATTGGGTCAGAAGTCTTGCTTCCTCAATGGCTATATCACCATCACTATAAATCAAGCCACTTATCGCTTCAATTAAATTCTCATAATCTTCCTGTGTTGGGCGATCGCCTAAATACTCTTTCACCCATTTATAACAGTCCTTCGGCTTCACTGGCACTAATTCATACAACCAAGGCTTAATTTCAGGATCACTAGCTAAACCCTTAGCTTGAGCTATTTCCCGCAAATATTGCCGTTCTTCCGGCTGGATTTTACCATCAATCCAAGCTGCTCCAATCAGGATTTTTACTAGGTTTTTGACATGGGAATTATTAACCATTGTTGCCTCCTCTGGTAGATTCCGGCTTTGATTAGATCTTACAATCACTGTTGATATTCACTGAGAATCCTTAGATTTTTTTAAGCGCACCATGAAAAAACCATCCATATCCCGTTGGTGAGGCCAGACCTTCAACCAACCAGGAGTAGTATGATTAAATAACTCAAAAGGGTGTGGCTCTATTTGCCAATGGGGGTTTGCTGCTAAAAATTCCGAAATCACCTGCTCATTCTCCCCTGGGTGTAATGTACAAGTTGCATAAACTAAAACGCCTCCGGGCTTGACAAAAGTTGCATTATGTGATAATAATTGTTTTTGTAATTGGCAAAGTTCTTGTACCGAACCAGGAGTTTGTCGCCAACGCGCATCTGCGTGTCTGTGCATAGTTCCCAAACCGGAACAAGGAGCATCAAGTAATACACAGTCAGCCGTTTGAGAGAATTGCGGTAAATTACGGCTATCTCCTATATAAGTATGAATAGATTGTAAATGCAGACGTTGGGCATTTTCCTTTAATTTGCGTAATCGAGAAGCAGTTTGATCACAAGCCCAGATTTTACCCTCATCTCCCATTAATTCCGCAATATGGGTAGTTTTTCCCCCCGGTGCTGCACAAGCATCAATTACCACATCACCAGGTTTAGGGTCAAGCAAATAACCAACTAACTGGGCGCTACTATCTTGGACAGTCCACCAACCTGCACAGAAACCCGGTAAATTTTGAATTGGTCCGTTGTTACCAATTAATCGTAAAGCTTGGGGTAAATTAGGAATAGATTTAACTAAAATACCGGCAGCTTCAAAAGCTGATTTTACCTCTTTTAAGGAACTACGCAGGATATTTATTCTTAAATCAATTGTCGGGGTTTGATTCATCCAGATACACAGTTTTTCTGTTTCTTCAAAGCCCAATTGTGATAACCAAACTTCAATTATCCAATTGGGAAAACTGTGTAAAATCCCCAATTTTTCTACGGAATTTTCTGGTAAAATTAAAGGTTCTGAAGATTTTTCTAAAAGTCGAAGATATTGACGTAATAAACCATTCACAAAACCAGTTAAACCAGGAAAACCATTTTCCTTGGCTAATTCAACAGTGGTATTTACAGCCGCAGAAACAGGGATTCTTTCCTGATAACGTAGTTGATAAAAACCCAGATGTAAAATTGTGCGGAGGTCTTTTGGTTGTTGTTGGTTTTTCTTGGTAGCAAGTTGGTCAATGATAGCATCTAAAGTCCGTTGTCTTCTCACACTACCATAGACTAATTCTGTCATTAACCGGCGATCGTTGTCCGGTAACTTAAACTTTTGTAATACCCGGTCTAGAGCTACATCAGTATAAGCTCCTTTATGAACTTCTTTGAGGGCAATAAAAGCTACTTGGCGGGGGTTGGTCATGAAATTAAGTGAATAGGACTTACCCAGGCAAAAACGAACAACAGATATTACATTAATTACGCAAATCTATTGGCACAAGCTGGTAACATATTAACTCTTTGGCAATGCCCACATAGAGGCTCTAGCTAGAGTGTAACATAAATCATTCCCAGACTCCCGCTGGGAATGCCCACATAAATAAATAGTAGGGTGTGTTAGCGATTAGTAACGCACGATTTTAAATCATTGACTAATCATACAGCAGATTTCATCTTCAAGAGGTAGACTTTTAGCGGGCAAGATGCCCGCACCACAAGATTTTTATCATTAATATCTATACTTCATAATATCGGAAACTGCTGTAAAATCCCTATCTTCATGTACATCCTTTAATCAGGACAGGGAACAGCCAACAAGACGCAAAAAACCGCGAAAAATTTGATTTTTGGTGTTGACAAAGGATTTTAAATATGTTATACTTATTTTGATAAGGAAGAACTATCTTAAATTATTTAATTAGGGCTGGCTGATAGCGCAGCGTGGAGTTAGCCATATAAACCTAAAACCATTTATTAACAAAGGTTTTCGCGGATTTTTACCACAAAAAAGTGCAAGGTTTTGGCTAATGGTGTCTCAAAATGAATTACATTTTTCTTTGTCGGACTTGGAAAATTGAGGATATCCAGACAGTTAAAACTGTTCCCAGTTAAGAGTTAAGAGTTAAGAGTTCCCTGTCCTCACAGACAAATTTTTCAGCAAGCCCTAATTAATAAAACAACAAAATCCCCAACTTCTCAAAGAAGTCGGGGATATAGTTCAAAATCAAGCTTTACAGCATAGGTACAAACTGAGACTTATCGGGTACTTCCGCGTACTCGGCTACGATTTGTCTAAGTTCGTCACCATTAATGGTTTCTTTTTCAATCAACAAATCAACTAGACGATCTGCAAGGCTACGATGATCACGCATGATCTTCTTAGCGTTAGCATAGCATTCTTCCACAATCATTCTCACTTGTGCATCAATGCGACAAGCGATAGACTCGGAATACTCGGAACGGGTTGTCCAGTCACGACCCAGGAACACCTCACCCTGTTGGCTTTCCAGAGATAAAGGACCTAAATCAGACATTCCGAACCGTGTTACCATTTGTCGAGCCATTCCTGATAACTGCTGTAAATCTCCACCAGCGCCAGTTGTCACTTCTGCTGCTCCAAAAATTACTTCCTCAGCAGCCCGACCACCTAAAGCCCCGGTAATTCTAGCCTTTAGTTGAGAACGACTAATTAGACCTTGTTCTTCATTAGGTGTAAACCAAGTTAAGCCCTGGGCTTGTCCTCTGGGAATCAAAGTCACCTTTTGGACAGGGTCATGGTCTTTAAGTAAAGTTCCCACCAAAGCGTGTCCAATTTCATGGTAAGCAATCAACCGCTTACTCTTGCTGTCTACCAGGGGAGTACCTTCCATCCCCGCAACTACGCGGTCTACAGCATCATCAATTTCCGCTAAAGTGATACCCTCTTTGCGTCTTCTAGCAGTGAGAATAGCCGCTTCATTGAGCAGATTAGCTAAATCTGCACCGGTAAATCCTGGAGTTCGACGCGCGATCGCTTCCAAGGACACGCTATCATCCAACTTCTTATTTCTAGCATGAACCTGTAATACTTCCAAACGTCCTTTAATGTCTGGAGCATCTACCGTTACTTGTCTATCGAAACGACCAGGACGCAACAAAGCCGCATCTAGGACATCAGGGCGGTTGGTAGCAGCAATAATAATAATGCCAGTATTGCCTTCAAAACCATCCATTTCCGTTAATAATTGATTAAGGGTTTGTTCCCGTTCATCATTGCCACCACCAATACCAGCGCCCCGTTGACGACCCACAGCGTCAATTTCATCAATAAAGATAATACAGGGAGCGTTATCTTTCGCTTTCTTAAACAAATCACGGACACGGGAAGCACCCACACCCACGAACATTTCTACAAATTCCGAACCGGAAATACTGAAAAAAGGAACACCAGCTTCACCAGCGATCGCTTTAGCGAGTAAAGTTTTACCAGTTCCCGGAGGTCCAACTAATAGTACACCCTTGGGAATCCGAGCGCCAACAGCGGTAAATTTCTCAGGTTGTTTCAGGAAGGTGACAACTTCTTGTAATTCTTCCTTTGCTTCTTCAATTCCTGCCACATCATCGAATTTTACCCCAGTTTTCGCCTCCATTTGGAAACGAGCGCGGGATTTGCCAAAATTCATCGCTTGTCCAGGACCACCGGGAAGATTGTTAGAACGCCGGAACAAAAAGAAAAGTCCCGTAATCAATAAAACTGGGAAAATCAAATTACTCAAAAGTCCCCAAATTGCCCCATTATTTCGCATTGGATGGGCATCAAAACTTACTTCTTTCTGTTTCAACTTTTGGATCAATTCCGGGGCGTTCACGGGCAAATCTACCCGCCAGAGTTGAGTGCGATTTTCGATGTCTTGGTCATTGGCCTCAATAATTGCCGTTCTCCCACCATCGTAAAGATCCACATTAATAACACGATCTGCGTCCAAATATTCCAGAAAGCGACCGTAGGTCATGCGGGTATTGGCCGCATTTTTACTCATGTCCGCAGAATTGCCTGTAAAAGTGCCTTGCCAGAAGAAAAAGCCAATTACTAAGGCCAGCACTGACCAAAGTGCTACGATTCTCCAAGAAAATTTCATCTTTAATTTGCCTCTAGATACTAATATGACTGCTTTTGTAACGGATGTTTATAAATCCATTTTGTAATTTGAGCCATAAAACCTCGGTTTGCTTATGGCAGATTCATGAAGTTTGTCTAGAATCTTAATTAAATTTAACCTAATTCTCATAGTAATACCAATTAAAAATTAAAAATTAAACGTTAAATATTCCCAAAGTCATACCCAGTAAGGATTTGGGGCTAATTTATATTTTGCTATCTCTATTACTAATTTTATGCTGGACTGCACAGGATTACCAAATTCATTTATTTTTCTTTATCTGTGTTTATCTGCGTTTATTGATATGGTTTATCTTTTCTATGCTTTGAAGCTTAATACTACGAAAGAGGTACAGAGAATGAACCACGAAGAAACGAAGAAGCGAAGGGAAGAGTGTTAGAGAGATTTTTCGTGATGGGTGATAGTGTCATCGCTGATCTTGTAACTAATCATCGTTTAAAATGAGGAAATTCCTGTACCTGTGGGTACTTCAGTAGGAGTTTGACTGATTTATTTCTCGCGTCAGGTTTGTGAGTGTTGGTGATCAGGAGGGTTAGGACTTACGCAACCATTGGTAGGGTGCGTAAGATATCAACAATCTGTTTATTTGCAGGATTTATGCAGTCTGACGCACCCTAAAACAGATTTTTGGTGTGACACTTGCGTAAGTCCCACATTATTGTAAACTTTATGTATGTTATGGTAATCTTAGTTAAGGCAATTGATATAGACCAATTTGCCTACGCAAAAATACTGTGATACGTATGAAATCAAATTTAGTAAAAGTTTCTGCTTTGATTGCTGGTTTATCAATAGCAACAGCGACAGTTAGCGTGACTAAAGTTGCTGAAGCTTTACCCCAGGATAGCAAGCTACAGTTTGTCCAAGATACGCAATCTGATACTCAACCAGAAGTAATAAAAGAACAAACAGGCAAACTGAAGATTGTTAATAATACTCCTTTTATGGCAATAGTGCAACTGTATCAACCTAATACAGATCAACCTTATAGATATGCTTATATTCCGCCTTGCTACGAAAGAAGTTTTCTGAATACCTATAGTAATTTGTGGCAAGTCAGTTTCAATAATCAGCAAAGAAAAGCTATCAACGATGTTTCTGACAAGACAGGAAATACTTTTGTGGTTAGAACATCTAACCTGAATCAGGATACAAATCGGACTTGCCTGTATAAGCTCACAGCGAAACCTGTTTTTTCCTTATCACACAAAGAATTCGTTAATGGCATCACCAAAGCATGGCATGAGATCGTAAAGTTACCAATCCCGGATATGTCTAAGCTGCCACGATTAGCAAGAGAGATAGAAAAACTAGACTTGCGCTTCTGGAATAGTTTTCCAATAGAAGTACAAAAATTGGGACATTCTAAACTTCAAGAATTTAAAGAAGCATTATTATCAATACCTCCCAATAGAGATGGATTAGATAAATTCAATGAGCTTTTGCAAAAAAATGGCTCAGAATCTATCGGTGATAAGCAATACCAAGAAATGTATGAATTAGCTAATATTAGCAATTCACAACATCAAACAAAAGTAGCTATGTTAGAAAAAAATACATTTTTTAATGGCAAGCCTATTCAACCAGGAGAAGATGGCATCGGTTTGACCCAAGCATCTGCAAAGGAAGCATCCAGTTTCGCGTCAGCTATCTATAAAAAAGATGTATTTCGAGTTTCTTCGATAATAGATTTTTCAAAATGGTATGCCTCTTATAGATACCAATCAAAACCCGAATCAGGAGCGTATAATGTAGCATTAGTCAGCAATTAATCACCGAATTAAATACCATAGATATCTCCATAAATTAAGAATAATTACTTTTTTCATAAGTATTTTATCAGCTTTTTTGGGAGATATCTATATTACTAAGTCTAGTAAATATCTTTTTTGTAATAAGGCAGTAAAACATGATGAGTTATATTCAATTTACAACCGAAGATAATGAAACTATTTTAGTTGAGATTGATGAAGAAGAAATTTCTTCTAAAAAAGGAACAGTAAAAGTTGGACTAAAAAATAACATACAAGGAACTGTTGCAATGGCTCAAAGCTCATTTTCAACAGCTATTAAAAGTGCAATTAAATACAATGTTCAAGGATTGATTGAAGCAGTTCATAGCTTACCAGAACCTCCCAGTGAAATGGAGATTACGTTTGGATTAAAAGCAACGGCGGAAGTTGGAAATGTTGCTGTTGGCAAAATCAATGGTGACACAAATTACACCGTCAAGTTAGTGTGGAAGGCGGCTTCAAATGAGTCTAAGTGAAATGCAAAATGAGCTTCAATCTGGTATTGTTCGCATTTTAGATTCAGATGGTGATACTGCTGGCACGGGCTTTATTGTCTCTGATAAATTAGTTGTTACCTGCGCCCATGTAATTAGTCAAGCAGAAACACCGCCAGAAAGTGTAGATTTAGTTTTCCTCGTAGATGACCACAAGACGTTTACAGCGTCGGTAGTGATAGAGTATTGGCGTGATCAAGAACACGAAGATTTAGCTATTCTGCGGTTACAAGAACCCTTACCGGCAAAAGCTATTCCTTTCAAATTGGGTACTTCTGTACATATTGAAGGTCATCAATTTAAAACCTATGGCTTTCCCAGGAGTAAGCCAAAGAATGGAATGGGAGGCAAAGGAATTATTGATAATCCCACTAAAGCTGAGAATGGTTGTACTTTCATTCAATTAAGCAGTTCAGAAATTACAAATGGCTTCAGTGGTGCGCCAGTTTTGGATGAACAAACTAATCGAGTTGTTGGTGTGGTGGTAGAGCGGACATTACCAGAGTGGGAAGTGGTAGAAATCAAAAAGCAAAGAGGTATAGTGTCAACAGAACGGGGAAACAATACCGCGTTTGCTATTCCCACTTCTGTTTTATGCGAAGTCTGCCCCGAATTAAAAATCGAAGATATTTGTCCCTATGTAGGATTATCTGCGTTCACCGAGGCCGATGAAGATTATTTTCATGGACGAAACAAATTAATTACAGATTTAGCCAATAACTTGCGAGATTACCCCTACTTTTTGGCTGTTGTTGGATCTTCTGGTAGTGGTAAATCTTCAGTTGTTCGGGCAGGATTGTTTGCGAAACTAAAAGAAAACTCAGTCTTTGGTTTTGAAAATAGTAGAATTATTCAATTTCGTCCTGGGAATAACCCCCAAGAATCACTGGTAAAGGCTTTACAATCGGAAATTGAAATAAATAACTTTTGGGAAGAAGTTGAAAAATATTTGGACTTACCAAACTTACAAAATCGCACTATTATTTTTATCGATCAGTTTGAAGAACTATTTGCCCTCTGTTCTCCATCTATTCAAAAAGATTTTACCGAAGGATTGTTCAATCTGATCAACAAATCTTCGTTGATTACCCTGATTATCACAATTCGCTCAGATTTCTATGAACCTTTGCAAAATTCATGTTTTGGGGATTGGCTCAAAGGTGGTCAAGTAAATGTAAAATCCATGACTGACGAGGAAGTTAAGTCAGCGATCACTGAACCTGCAAAAAAAGTAGGATTACAATTACAACCTGGATTAGTAGAGCTAATTACTAGAGATATTAAAAATATAATGCATTTTCTACCATTATTAGAGTTCACCTTAGAACAACTATGGAAGGAAGAACATAAAAATAATTACTTGACTTGTCCAGTTTATTCACATATGGGAGGAGTAACAGTATCACTTGTACAAAAAGCAGAAACAACTTTTAATAAATTGAATCAATCAGAGCGACAATTAACTCGTCAGATTTTTACGCGCCTGATTAACTATGGTTCACCAGGCATTCCGGATACTCGACTTCCTCCTTTATCTATAGCAGAACTAGAAATCAACAGCCAAGAAAATCAAGATATTCATAGCCTGATTACAAAATTTGCAAATGAGCGTTTATTAGTTACAAGTTTTGATGAAAAGAGTAGAAGAGAAACTGTAGAGATTATTCATGACACTTTAATTAGTAACTGGAAAAGATTAGAAGATTGGGTGCAAGAAGACCGCGAGAACTTGCTACTGCGTCAGACAATTGATCAACAAGCTCTAGAATGGGAAAAGAATAACAGAAACGAAGGAGATTTAGTATTATCAGAAAATCGCTTAAAATTGGCTGATGCTTTATTGAAACAGAAAAACTTTTTAAGTGAAGTTCAGGCTGATTATGTAAGAGCTTGTCTGGATAAGCGTAAGAGAGATGAAGAACGCCAAGCCTTGGAAAAGTCTCTTACGCAAGAGAACTTAGAAGAGAAGATTTCTAGACTTGCTGAAGCCGCACGGAACGATTCAAAGGATAACAAAAAGCTGTCTGCATTAACCAAACTGATAGACGCAGGAATCCAGATAAAAAAATCATCCCAGATTGAAATTCGCCCAGAGGTGAAATTGCATTTTCTCATAACTTTTGGGCAAATTTTGACCGAAATTGCAGAAAAGAATAGTTTTGAGGTACATAAAAATGGGATAACTGGGGTAAGCTTCAGTCCTGACGGTCAAACAATCGCTTCTTCTAGTCTTGATAAAACTGTTAAGCTCTGGAGCTTTGATGGAAATTTGTTGCAAACTTTAGAGGGACATGAAGATCAGGTGATGGATGTCAGCTTCAGCCCTGACGGCGAAATGATCGCCTCCGCAAGTGAGGATAAAACCATTAAACTTTGGAGAAAATATACAGACGATCAAACTCAGTGGATACTATATAAAACTTATAAAACTCTAGCAGGCCATGAGAAGTCGGTTGTTGGTGTTAGCTTTAGCCCAGACAGTCAAATAATTGCTTCTGCTAGTGAAGATAAAACTGTCAAGCTCTGGGACAAAAATGGAAACCTGCTACATACTTTTAGTGATCATAAAGATGGTGTGATCAATGTGGCATTTAGTCCAGACAGTAAGCTGATTGCTTCTGCTAGTAAAGACCATACTATTAAACTTTGGGACTTAGAAAAAAAAGAGCTAAAAAGCAGTTCTGAAAAGCATTTTGCGGAAGTTTCAGCAGTAAGTTTTGGACATGACAGCAAAACTTTAATCTCAAGTGGATGGGATCAATATATCATGTTCTGGAATATTGATGGAAATGTGCCATCAGTCATACGTAGTGAACGGAATGAAGCAAAAGTTTACTATGTTACGTTCAGTCTAGATGGTGAAACAATTGCCGCAGTGAGTGAAGATGGTCTGATTACTCTCTGGGAGAAAAATGGTAATTCTAAAAGAACTTTTAAGGGACATCAAAAAAGCGTTACAAAAGTCAGTTTTAGTGCTGATAGCAAAACTCTTGTTTCTGGTAGTCTTGATAGAACTATAAAAATTTGGGATTGTACTACAAAATTTAATGGACATTCTAGTGAAATTTTAAAGATTGATTTCAGCTTGGATGGTAAGACAATTGCTACAGCCAGTGAAGACGGAACTGTCAAAATTTGGCATCGTAATGGTGAACTGCTCAAGAGCTTTAAAGATAAAGATAATGATGGCGCGGTTTTTGATATTAAATTTAACCCAGACGGAAAAACTATTGCTACTGCTAGTCAAAATAAAGTAAAAATTTGGAATTTTAAAGGCAAGAAGAAAGAACGCTTTTCAGAATATAACAGCTTTGTTAGTAGCATCAACTTTAATCCACAAGGAACAGAGATTGCAGTAGGCTATGCTGATGGAACGGTAATACTTTGGAATATTGATGATGATGAAAATAGGACTTTAACAAAGCATCTTGAGCAAGTCGATATGGTCACTTTCAGCCCTCAAGGAACAATGATTGCTACGGCTAGTTATGACAAAACTGTAAAGCTATGGGATCTTAACGGTGAGTTACTTGCCCATAGAGAGTATGAAAGTTCTGCTTATTATGTCAGTTTTAGTCACGATGGCAGACTAATTGCTACAGCTAGTATGACAAAAAATGATGCTCACCAAATTGAACTTTGGCATCCTAATGATAAATATCAACAAATACTTAAAGGAAATTTTAACAGTCGAGTAATGGGTCTCGGTTTTATTGCTGAGGGTAAAATTGTTGCTGCAATTACCGATGACCAAACTATAACACTCTGGAATAGTGCTGATGGAAAATTGCTACAGACTATTGAGGGAAATCATAATTTCTCTATTAGTGCTGCTTGTATTTTTAGTTCACAGAATGAAAACAGTGAGAATGAAAACAGTGCGATCGCGGTAGCCAATTCTGATGAGAAAAGAATCTGTTTATGGAGCTTAAGCTTAGAAGAATTATTAAGGAATAGTACCAACCAGATTAAGGATTTCCAACTTAATTTTGATACCAGTAGGTAAAGCATTTTGCAGCCTCTCAAATATCAGCAGAGGTTCAGAGTGGGAGAAGAACACACCATCAGTATCACTTTCAACCTGGATACCTCCCGCTTTTTCAATCACATCAATCATGAATCGCAGAATCCGTCTACCATAAGCTGTAACCAGTGCAGCAGCTTCCATATCGTTAAAACCAACACCAGAAGTCCCATAAAACCCAAACAACGAGTTGATTAACACTTTGAGAGCCGCTTCAGCTTGTTTAGCAGCTAATTCTCACAAGATGTCTAATCATTTACTTATCTCCCATAATTTTTAAGGTATAAGGTAGGGAATCATTTTCCTTGTAAGAACCAATCCAAATTTGGTAAGTTCCCGGTAGCCATTCACCAACAACACCAGGATTGTTACCATCAAAGTCATCATTACACCAAGTTCCACCAGGTCCTTTGATAATCATGGTCGTGTCCGCAGGACTGTTAACTACTAGTTTCAGGTATTCAAATTTACTCAATAGTTTCAGTGTATGATCGGGATCTTTATCCATAAATCCCTTACAAGGTCCAGTTGGTGTTGTTTCTGTTTTGGCTATTTGGCTTCCCGGTATTGAACCACCACTCATTCCCGTGACTGTCAATGGATCTGGGGAAAATGGATATTGAATGGTAACATCTCCAAAAATCTGGGAAACTGGTTGAGCATTAGCCACTTGATTAAATCCACCTGTAGTCCAGAGTATAATCATTCCTGTAGTCAATACTTTTTTGGACATTGTAATTATAGAAATTTGCTAAATAACTTTAAAGACATAAATTTACGGTCTCAAGTTCCTTTAGAGAAAAGACTTGAGTACCGCTGGGAGAATTTAAAATTCCAGAAAATTCTTACCCAATACTCAGTAATTAATTATTGCTAATTGCCTGATTTAAACGAGATTTATCTAAACCAATCTGATTTAATAGTAACCAAGATTGAATTAAATCTGGTCCATGTACGTCCCCGGTTAAAGCTGCTCTAAGCGATCGCATCACTAAGCCCTTTTTCACATTTTCCGATTTCACAACTTGCTTAATTATACCTTGGGCTATATCTGCTGATAAATTTGGCTGACTCTCTAAAGCTGTAATAATTGCTTGTAGTACAGTTTTAACACCTTCCTGCTGTAGTTGTTGACTACCTTCTTCAGTTAATTCTACACCATCAGTAAAAAATCCCTTGGTCATTTCCACAGCATCTACCAACCGAGTCAAACTAGCAGCAATTAACCCCGTTAATGATTCTAACCAAGGACGTTCTCTACCACCGTTAAATTGATAACCAGCTTTTTCCCAGAAGGGCATAAGTAAATCTGTAAGTTCCCCAACTGGCTTATGATGAAGATATTGGCTATTCAACCAGTCCAATTTATCCCAGTCAAATTTAGCACCAGCCTTATTCACTCTCTCAAAGCCAAAATCCTGAGCCGCTGATTCCAAATCAAAGATTTCTTGCGTAGAATCCCCTGGCGACCATCCTAGTAAAGTCATATAATTTACTAAAGCTTCCGCCGTAAAACCCAGATCCTGAAAGTCACAAATGGAAGTTACTCCATCTCGTTTCGAGAGTTTTCGCCCTTCTTGGTTTAAAATCAAGGGTGTATGGGCAAATTCGGGAATTTTTGCCCCCAAAGCTTCATATAGTAAAATCTGTTTAGCTGTATTAGCGATATGGTCTTCACCCCGAATCACATGAGTAATTTCCATATCAATATCATCCACAACCACCACAAAATTGTACAATGGTTGACCACTACCATCACTAGAAGCGCGAGCAATGACCATATCACCACCCAAATCACTACCACGCCAACTCATTTTACCCCGTACTAAGTCATTCCAAACAATTTCCCGATCATCGGCGATTTGGAAACGAATTACAGAAGAACGTCCTTGAGCTTCAAATTCTGCCCTTTGTTCTGGAGTTAAGTACCGATGACGGTTATCATAACGAGGTGCTTCACCTTTAGCTTTTTGCGCTTCTCGTAAAGCGTCTAACTCTTCAGATGTGGTATAACAGCGGTAAGCTAGTCCTTGATCTAGTAGTTTTTCAACTGCTTCCTTGTAAAGTTCTAAGCGTTGAGATTGGAAAAATGGACCTTCATCCCAATTCAATCCTAACCAGCGTAGTCCATTGAGAATATTATCTGTATATTCTGGACGCGATCGCTCTAAATCTGTATCTTCTATTCTTAGAATAAACTTGCCATGATGGTGACGAGCAAACAAATAATTAAATACAGCCGTTCTCGCTGTACCAATATGTAAATTTCCGGTGGGACTTGGAGCTATACGGACTCTGACGGTCACAGTTGATTCTCTCTTTTATACAGCATAATTAAACTTACTGATATAAAACCTATGAGTATATATGAATATCTCAGCATCTTACATTCAGCACTTTTGAACAGGAATAAGGAAACCTGAAACTTAATCACAGGTAACAGGCTTGATTATAACCCAATTTAAGTTTCTTTTCCTATTCCTAGATAGTATATTTTCCAGGGCGAACGATGGGACTCGAACCCACGAATGGTGGTACCACAAACCACTGCCTTAACCACTTGGCTACGCTCGCCATTTAACTTATTTTTCAATAATAGCACTAACTAAAAAAATGATCAAGCTTTTTTATCAGAAATTTAGATAATTTTCTTGGTAGTCTTTTAAAGACCAACAACTACCCACCTCAAGTTGAAATATGAAACTTTTAGCTACTCTCATCAGTGTAGGGGCAGTAAGTGTTACTATATTAGGGGTGATTATGGCCAAAACCAACCCCAATCAGACTGAGTATGAAAAGTATGCAGTTCACAAGCTGACAACATACTTAGAAACTGATGTATGTCAAAAGACTCCGAATTTCCTGGAAAGATTAATTAAAGTTGATTGTAATCAAATGCTTCAATCGCTTAAACCACAAATCAAAGAACTTATTACCAGTACGACCAACCGACAAGACTATATAATCTTTAGTATTTATAGAAGTGAAATTAAACTTGATTCGTGGATACCAGGTTACAAATTTGAAACTGTGGGAGCATTGAATCAATTTTATACTTACAATGCTGAACAAAAATAGGGAATAGGTAGGAATTTTACCAATGACAATTAACTAATGACTAACACAGCTTATCTTTTAGTATCTCACGGAAGTCGTGATCCTCGTCCAGATTTAGCCATGCAGCAATTAGCGAAGCTGTTAAGTGAGATGTTACCCCAAGGGGAAAACTTGATAGGTATTGCTACTCTAGAGGCCAATATCCAACCTTTACATCAACAAATTCAAGATTTCGCCGGTCAAGTTGCGGCTTTTGGCTGTAAAATAGTCCAAATTATCCCCCTATTTTTGTTACCGGGCTTTCATCTCATGACTGATATTCCCGCAGAAATAGCACTGGCACAAGAGGTAATAAATGAAAGCATAAAAATAGAATTATGTCCTCATGTCGGTAGTTATCCTGGGTTAGAAAAGTTTGTTTCTAGGATGATGATGACAGTAAAAGCTGATGTATCAATTATCCTAGCTCATGGTAGTCGTCGTCCTGGTTCTCATGCCCCTGTAGAAAATATAGCAGCTAGTGTGGGTGCATTTACAGCTTATTGGTCTGTACCTCCTAGTTTAGAACTAAGAGTCAAGGAATTGATTACCGCTGGTTATAAACAAATTGCGATTTTTCCCTATTTTTTATTTACAGGTGGCATAACTGATGCGATCGCTTTGGCAGTAGAAACGCTAAAATTGGAGTTTCCATCAGTAACTTTTCAACTCGCACCACCTTTAGGAACAAGTCGAGAATTTGCTGATTTAATCGGGGATTTGATCAAAGAAGGGGAAAAAGTTTTTGGGTAAAGTTTATTTAGTTGGTGCAGGTCCTGGAGATCCTGGACTCATGACTATCAAGGGCAAAGATTTATTAGCTTGTGCAGATGTGGTTATATATGATGCTTTGGTAAGTCCAGAAGTATTAAATATGATTAATCCCGCAGCAGAACAAATTAACGCGGGTAAACGAATGGGTAGACATTCTTTATTACAAGAAGCTACCACAGAATTACTGATAGAAAAGGCGGCAAATCATGATACCGTCGTCAGACTCAAAGGTGGTGATCCCTTTATTTTCGGTCGTGGTGGGGAAGAAATGGCAGAATTGGTAGCCGCAGGGATTCCTGTAGAAGTTGTACCAGGGATTACATCAGGAATAGCCGCAGCGGCCTATGCTGGTATTCCTTTAACCCATCGTCTTTATAGTTCTTCTGTAACTTTCGTGACTGGACATGAATCTGCTGGTAAGTATAAACCCCAGGTAAATTGGCCAGCCATAGCCCATGGTTCAGAAACCATCGTAATTTATATGGGTATACACAATTTACCCTACATTGTAGAGCAGTTAACTGTAGCTGGATTGAGTTTATATACCCCCATGGCCTTAATTCGTTGGGGAACTCGGCCAGAACAGGAAGAATTAATTGGTGAATTGGGGACAATTGTAGCACAAGCAACAGAAAAAGGATTTCTCGCACCAGCAATAGCCGTAATTGGTGCGGTCGTTAAAATGCACAGTATATTATCTGATTCTGTACAGGAGAAAAAATAGAGGAAAAGTTTGGTTAGGGTTACACTGATTAAATCCTTTTTATTTGTCCTTTGTGTTGATATTCTGTTGTTGAATAATCTCGCTAATTTCTGCCAAACTTAAATTTAAAACCTGTGCGATTTGTTCTCTAGTTAAACCCAATGCTATCAAACGAGGAACTGCGTCTAACTTGGCTTTGCGTTCACCTACTTCTATTCCCTCTTCTTTTGCTTCTTGATAAAATCGGGTTTGTTTTAACTCACTTAATCCAAACATAGCTTCTATTTCCTCCCTATTCATTCTTGGAAACTTGTAAATTAAAATTGTCTCAATGATTTGTAATAGTTGTTGCTGTTGAAGTTGAGAATTGATCTCTTGTTTAGTTCTAGTGATTAATTCTCTAGCTTGGGTAATGGAATTATCTGGGTTAGCGATGATTAGTTTTATTGTAGCAATCCCAATGGGTAAAGATGTTGTTTCTGCTAATTCCTCGAGATAAATAACTCGGACTCGTTGACTGGTGAAAAATTCTTGATAATGCTGAATATCTCTTGTATCTATGCTGCTGGTTGGATAGATAACTACCGCACTCCAGTGATTTTTGGGGTTGTTTTGGCGAATGTAAAGAAATATTTCGCTAAAAAGTCTATGGTAGAGATCCTTGTCTGATTGAAATTGTACTTCTAAAAAGTAGATGGGGTTATCTGTATTTTGGTTAGGTAAGAAAACTCCATCTATTCTCAAGGCTGTTTGTTTAACTTCAACTGATGAAAATTGATAAAGTTCGGCTAGTTGGGGGGAGTTACCAATCAGTTCAAAAAATATGCTAGGTATTTCTTGAAACAATCGGTAAAATATGCTGTCTGTTTTCATTTTAAAAAGTTGTTTTTAGCGATATCCAGGCTTTCATCAAGTGTTACCCCAAATTCTAGCGTATTAAACCCGGATTTTTATAAAGAAATCTATTTCATTAACGCACCCTACAGAATTTGCTGTATATTGAAACAATAAGTATTATAATATCAGCTTAAAATCATGTGTATATCAATATTTAAAAATGAGGATAAAAATGATGAAATTCATAGATTTGTTTTGTGGTACAGGGGGATTTAGAATAGCCGTTGAAATTATTTGTCATCAGTATAATATTTCCTCTCAATGTGTTTTTTCTAGTGATATTGATATAGACTCCCAAAAAATATATACAGCAAATTTTGGAAAAACTCCAGCAGGAGACATTACTAAAATTAATGAAAATGATATTCCAGAACATGATATATTATTGGCTGGTTTTCCCTGTCAACCTTTTAGTATTTGTGGAGAACTTAAAGGTTTTGCAGATACCAGAGGTACATTATTTTTTGATATTGCTAGAATTATTCAAGCTAAAAAACCCACAGCTTTTATATTAGAAAATGTCAAACAGTTACAAGGACATCAACAGGGAAAAACGTTAAAAATTATTATTGATAATTTACAAGATTTAGGATATTACACAGATTATAAAATTGTTAATGCCTTAAATTTTGGACTACCACAAAAACGAGAAAGAATTTTAATTATAGGTTTTAAAAATCAACATCATTATGAGAATTTTAAATGGCCATTGATAAAAATTCCCATGCAACCATTATCAACAATATTAGAAAATTCCGTTTCTGACTTTTATTATGCTTCGGAAAAGATTAGACAAAATCGGTTACAAAAAGTTAAACCTAATCAACAAGATGATCAACCAACAATATGGCATGAAAATAAATCTGGTAATATTAGTGTATATCCTTATTCTTGTGCATTAAGAGCAGGTGCATCTTATAATTATTTATTAGTTAATGGAGAAAGAAGGTTAACTGAAAGGGAAATGTTGAGATTACAAGGTTTTCCTGAATCTTATCAAATAGTGGGAAGTTATCAAACTATGAGGAAGTTAACGGGTAATGCTATTGCTATTCCCTGTGTGGCCAGTGTTATTGATATTATGATTAATTTGATGGTTACAATAAATAGTAAATATTGAAAATATTTACAAAATTATTTTTGATAAATGCCATAGTAATTTACCAAGAATTTATCATTCATTTAGTATTATTCCTCATCTTTATCTATATCCAGGTTTTCATCAATTGTTAGCCCAAATGGTAGGGTATTAAAGCCTAAGTTTTCTAAAGTTAAAATTGCTGTTTCCACTGATGAATTGTTGATTGTTTGTTGATTTACTAGAGATGTAAGTAATTCACAAACTCCCTGGTATTGACTGGTATTATAGTCAATCCAACGGTTAGAATATGCCAGTGCATCATGTAATGCCATTACCACTTCTGTATAGGGATCAAATGGTAATTTATCGCGCATGGTACGCATAGTACGCAGTAGGTTATCTGCATAAATAGATGCTATTGGTTCTCCAGAATAAGAGGAGAGTTTTTGTAAATCTATTAAGATAGATTTGGTGAATTCTA
>NZ_KE384601.1:99160-113981 GCF_000426905.1 Dolichospermum circinale AWQC131C | reverse complement strand
TTTCTCCGTGACCTCTGTGCCTGGAGTGGTTCGTTATTCCATGAATCTTGCGTAAGTCCTAATATCAATAGGTACTGGATTCTGTCATTTGCAAAGCAAGACGATGTGGACATAGTGCTATAATTTAGCTTATATTGTACTACAAGTTTTTTCAGAAAATCGCTAAAATAGAAATGCACTTGCTACTTATGAATTACAGAGATTATATTACAATCGAACCCAATAAACGCGGTGGTAAGCCTTGTGTACGTGGCTTGCGAATCACAGTTTATGAGGTGCTTGAATACCTAGCTTCCGAGATGACTGAAGCAGAAATTCTTGATGATTTTCCCGACCTAACGCGAGAAGATTTAAAAGCTTGTATTGCGTATGCGGCTGACCGTGAACGTCGGCTAATGATTTCAACTTTATCAGCATGAAATTACTATTTGATGAAAACTTATCCCCTAAATTATCCATCCGTTTGAGCGATATTTTTCCAGACTCCCTTCATGTTCGGGATGTAGGGATGAAAGCAACAATAGACCCGATAGTTTGGAATTATGCAAAAGATAATGATTTGATGATTGTCTCGAAAGATGCTGATATGCACGATCTGAGTTTAGTGTTGGGGACTCCTCCAAAAGTCATCTGGCTGAGACTGGGAAACTGTTCTACTTTACAAGTTGAAAATTTACTGCGTCGGGAGTTCAGCACAATCAAATTATTTTATGAAGATGAAAATTCATCATTGCTTGCTCTCTCATGATCGCATTAACCCAATATTAGCGATCGCACTATATAAATTATTATGCGATTCCTAGGTCGCGCAACGCTATCGCTTGTGACAACGAGCTAATTTAAAAAACTTTCATATTCATCATGATTACCGATCCAAATCCAATAATAATCGTCACCCTTTTTTAAGGCTAACGCTCGATATCCACTACTAACACGGGCAGACCAAAGATTTCTACCGACTTTTTTGAAGTGCAAAGAGGGATGAAGTGAGTTTTCCTGCCAAAGCTGATAAGCCTTCCGCGCTTGCTCTTGCATCTCAGGTGACAAATTAGCATACGCTTTCCAAAACTCAGTCGTCGCCAAGGATTTCATCAAGATCCCTCACGTTGTTGGCTGCAATATCTTTTTCTGCCTGAGCAATGAGGCGATCTAATTTCCCTGATGCTAAATCTGCCTCAATTTGACGATCCCACATCTCATCAAGATATTCTTGAAGCCATTTTGCCAGATCACGAACTTCACTTTCTGGCAATTGTTTGATTACTGATTCAACTTCTAGCCGAGTATTCATACAAGATTTTACATTTAAAGAGTTTTTCTTTTCTATATTATCACTAACTTTGACATTGAAACGCCATTAGATGGTAGCTATTTGACTGATAGCGAAGCGCGACCTAGTAATCGCACTTAAACCACAACTAGCAATAGCTTCACTCACCGTAGGCATCGCAATGAATCTCCAGTTTTAGCCAACCCGCTTGGGGCGAATTTCCAACTCAGAACGCGCACGGAAGAAGCAGACATCAAACTCAAAGAAGAAATTAGCCTGTCCCAAGATCAAAGGTACATTAGTTGCTTGTGTCCAGGCAAATGCCAGGTTAATAGTTGGGAATGAACCGACTTGAGCATCAACAACGACTGCGCGAGCTTCAAATTGTGCTAAATTTCCTGCTAATATAACCGAAAGTGTCTCATTCTCCCAGATAAAACCTAGTTGCGTTCCTATTTCGTAGGGCAAAACATTCACACTTGCGCCTGTGTCTAATAAGCCTTCAACCTTCAAGGAATGACCGTTATAACCAAGGGTCAAAGGCAGATGGGGTATTCTATCAACCATACCCAGGCTACTGTCAATAATCTTGTAGGGAAATCTTTGAGCATCAACCATTCTTTTCTTGTTCCTTTGTAGCCAAAAGATTCATCAAAATGTTGGCAGCCTCAGAGCAATTGTAAGGCGACCAGACTGGATACTCTTGATTTGCAACAAAGAAGTTTGCATCTTCTTCTTTTACCAGTTCTGTGGCGAGAAACTGCATCAGCCGAAGCTTATCAATTTTGGGCAGTGTCTGGATTTGTGACATGAGTTCAACCAATGGCATTTGAGAATCTCCTCGTCTGAGGGTTGGTGAAAGGATGAGATAGCGAAGCGCGACCTAGGAATCGCTCTCTCATTTTAACCTAGCAATCGCCAAAGGCATCGCAATTAATCCCAGTTAAGGAAACACAAGAAAATGGATTTTGAGCGATCGCACTAATGAATTTGGAATGGCTATACCTCAAAATAACCGCATGAACCACGGTTTTTTTTGCTTGTCTAAGATATGCTTAATCATTTCCTTTACCTTTTGGCGTTGATCTGCTAGAATAGGAAAGTTTTCGTAGAGTGATTCAGCTTTTCTAAAATTTTCTAGTGCTGTATTAAGCTTCTTTTGACGATACGCGATTGTTCCCAAACCAATATATGGACCTGGCAGAAAATTATCATAATTCATTGATTTGACAAAACATTCTATCGCCTCATTATCATTCATGCCAATTTTGTCATTACCTAACTTATTATAATACACTGCCTTCTCCGCTTCAGATTTTTTAGAAAGAGGGTCTTCAGGTCCATTATAGATATTCTGAGTTGGACTGAAGTAAAGATCACCTTCAATGGTACTGTTACTAATCTGGTTATCTTGTTTCTGTTTCATAACTGTGGCATACCCTATTTTTGGCGACTAAGATAATAACATATTTTAAAAGACAGAAAATAGTGATCTTTTTGTAATTTTATCAAGAAAAGATCACTATTCTTTTCTTTTTTACCTCGGAGAATGAAAACCCCCTGCTATGAGAGGGAGATTGAGCGAAAAAATAGGTATTAATGCTTTTTGCCTTCCTGAACTGGCTTAAATTCAAAGTTTCCCTGAACGTTTACATTTGTTACTGTATTTGTTTGAGTCTGTTTGATAATCTCTTTTCCACCAGGTTGTTCGCTGATTTTGTCTAATAAATCTTGAACTAACTTCAGAATATCACGATCATCACTGACCACAGCTTCATAGCCATCATTTCCTAAACTATAAAACAATAATTCATCATTCATCCAAAACCAAACTTCAGGAATTTGTAACCGTTTGTATGCTTCCAGTTTATTAATTCCTCCACTACTAATAACCACCTCAATTACTAAATCAGGATGTTTTCTATTTGCTCCCAATTCATAAGATTCATCACCTTCCTTTTTAACCTTTTCAAATTCATTTTCCAAGGTAACAGAACCAGTAGGAGTAAAATCTAATTCCAAAAATTCTAAATAAATTTCTAGTAAAGAAGCAATACGTTCTTTGATAATTTGATATTTTTTACCTGGGTTTTTCCGAATCTCTAACACTCCATCTAAAAAAGATAACCTTAACCCTGGGCGATCAATTAGCTGTTCAACAGCTTTAAATTCTCTCCAGGTTAAGTCACTAATTAAAATTGGTTCTGCTTCTCGTTCAATGAGTGTAGTTATCATAATTTAAACCCAAATTTAGAGATTGAATTTTGCTCAACGTGATATCATATAAAAACAGATTATCATAAAAAATATGGCTCTCCTAGAGTGGTTATGATAATTTCATAAAAAATAATGCTTAAAACCATTGATATACAACGAATCCATAAATATAAAAAATCAGATTTAATAAAACTGATTTTGGTTTTATTAAATCTCTTGTTAAATCATGAATTTAAGCAACTATTTGTATTAAGTTTTCATATCTAGTCTAGAAGAGCCAAAAATATCATGCAAGCATACAAACTCCAAGGAAAAATTGATGAATCTGGTAACTTGCTGATTACCGAAACCGTGAATTTACCCCCCAGAAATGTGGAAGTAATAGTCTGGCCAGCTACGGATACCCTTAATCATACCACATCCCCAAGCAGTAAACCAGCGCCAGAAACACCAAAAAGAAAATCTAGAATCAAAAGAAATGGTTATTTTATTAATAGATATTGGCAGCCATGATGAGGTTTATTAACCTGAATTGTGAATTTTCACACAATATGTTCAAAAATGATTTTCAGTAAATCCTCTTGAGAAAAAGGCTTTTCTAAATAACCATTAGCTTTGACAAATTTGGCTCTTGCTCTATCCCTTAATCCCATCCTTTCCGTCATTAAAATTATAGGAGTATCTTGATAATGTGTGTGTTTTCGTAATAAAGAACAGATTTCATAGCCATTTAAATTAGGCATTTCTATATTTAGTAAAATGATATCTGGCCGTACTCGCAGAATTTCCATTAAAGCTTGGGAAGAATCCGTAAATTTGATCACATTGAATATTTGTTCATCTAAAAATTCTGACACAGTATTTAAAATTTTCTGATTATCATCTATGGAAAAAATACTGCATTTCTGCTTCTCTCTGATAAAGGAGTTATTTGACTGATTTGTATTTCTCTGATTATTCAAGTGATCAGAATTACTTTTGGGTAATTTTTCTTGGGATGTTTTGGGTACTTCTAACTGAGAATAACACTCAAAATTCAGATTTTCTTTAACATCTTTAACATCAACTTTTGCTGCTGGTTGAGATGGTTCTACTAAGGCTTTTAAATTTAAATGGCAAAATTTAGGCAGATTGTCTAAAAAAGTATTAGGAACAAATTCATAACTGCCATATTTTAAATTCAACAAGGATTGTAAAACTTCTAGCGCTAACTCCTCAATTAGTAAAGCCGCTTGAAAATGACTAATATATTTTTGATTAACTAACCAACAAATAGCTAAGTAATCTGGATTTGGTATTGAATGTTTCTCAATATCTTTTTCAAAAATCATCCGCACTTGTTCATTAATTCCCCTGGGAAGAGTTGAGATTTGCTGACTTAATCTCTGTAAGTTTCGGTAAAGAGGTTCAAACATTTCTTCAGAATAACCAGCGTAAATTAGTTTACCCTGATCCATATATATTGACCAAGCACCAGATTCGCTAAATACTTGCAAACAACCAGTGTACGAACTATTAGTAATCTTCTTTAATATGTTGATTGGTTGCAGTTTTTGGAAAAATCTATATCTACTAATGGGAGTAGCGTTCATTTTCTGGGATGGTTGATTAAAGTTGTTTTTCATTATTAGTTACTCACTGTATTTTATCAACATTCCGAATCCTGATTCTTGAATTCTTCCCTTTAGATTACTCCATATTTTTTAGAGAAATAAAAAAGTATGTTAAACATAAGATGAAGATAAAAAAATGAAGTGGTGATTTTCTACCGACAGGACTCTAATTTTTGATCTCAATGTTGCTTAAATTACTCAATACCCAATCGTGTCTACAATTAATATCCAAGTTCCAGAAAATAGCGATCGCTTAGACCGCTATTTATCCCAGAATTTATCAGATTTGTCCCGTTCTCGCATTCAGCAACTCATAGAACAGGGTCATGTCCAAGTCAATGATCAAATTTGCACATCTAAAAAGGTTAATCTCAAAATAGGCGATCGCATTTCTCTAGAAATTCCCGCCATTGAACCTTTACAACTCTTAGCAGCGGATATTCCTCTAGATATCCTCTATGAAGATGAGGAGTTAATTATTCTCAATAAACCCGCTGGTTTGGTTGTTCACCCCGCACCCGGTCATCCTGACGGAACTCTAGTTAATGCTATATTGGCCCATTGTCCTAATTTACCCGGTATTGGCGGTATTCAACGTCCTGGAATAGTTCACCGCTTGGATAAAGATACTACTGGAGCGATCGTTATTGCTAAAACAGATTTAGCTTATCAGCATTTACAAGCACAATTACAAGCAAAAACCGCCAGACGAGAATATTTAGGTTTAGTTTACGGTGTTCCCAAAACGGAAACCGGAAGCATAGACTTACCCATTGGTCGCAATCCCCAAGACCGCAAAAAAATGGGCATTGTTTCTATAGAGGATGGTGGACGGGCTGCAATAACTCACTGGCGAGTACAAGAGCGTCTTGCTAACTACACATTGATCCACTTTCAACTAGAAACAGGACGTACCCATCAAATTCGCGTCCACAGTGCCAAAATTGGTCATCCTATCGTTGGTGACCCTCTTTATAGTTCTGCTCATTCTATCGGCGTAAATTTGCCAGGACAAGCCCTACACGCTTGGAAACTCCAGTTACAACATCCCGTTTCTGGAAAGTTGCTTCAAGTAACAGCACCCCTTCCCCGCAGTTTTACCACTTTACTAGAAGTATTGCGTCGCCGTAGTGGAGTTTGTTAAGAATTTATGAGTAAATAACGATTTACTCTCAATTTGTGAATATAACTTTTTTTTCATTCATATCCCCCCAGGGGGGAAAAAAATAGAAAGTTTTTAAAATATTTAGAAATGTAAATTTAACACTCCTTAACAAAATTTAGGAAACCTATAAATGGGATAAAACCCTTATATTCTTTTAATTACAAGGGTTTTCAGGAATATTTAAACAAGCTTAAACTGGTTAATATTGCGATTTTTTGCAGAAAATGTAAAGTTATGTAACAAAAATATCTAGAAATTCTTAGTTGAATACCTTGTATGTAAAGGATTTGAGGCTTTTCTTAGGGGAACATCTTATTTATTCATAATTTGTAATAAATAAAGGTTCTATGGCATTGTATAAACATAAGCTGTAGGGGTTAAACAACAGAAGAAAGTTAAATAAAGCAGGTGATTCACTGAATTTGCCAGTTTCTCATAAATTTACCCTTGACTCTCATAATTTCTGGTTTGTAAACTGTAAACTAGAAAGGAGAGAAGACAAATTGAGAACCGCTTTGATTTGACTTCGTTGCCAACCAATCCGAATTAGTTTTAATTTAGAGATCTCTCAACTAAGTAATTTAGGAGATTAGAGTCCATGACATTAGATGTATTTTCCAAGGTTGTTTCCCAAGCTGACGCTCGTGGCGAATTCCTCAGCACCGAACAACTAGATGCTTTGACCGCAGTAGTAGCTGCTGGTAGCAAGCGTTTAGACACTGTTAACCGCATCACCAGCAACGCTAAAGACATCGTTACCGATGCTGCTCGTGCTTTGTTTGAAGAACAGCCTCAATTGATCGCTCCTGGTGGAAACGCTTACACCAACCGTCGGATGGCTGCTTGTTTGCGCGACATGGAAATTATCTTGCGCTATGTAACCTATGCAGCATTAGCGGGTGATGCTAGTGTTCTAGATGACCGTTGCTTAAATGGCTTACGGGAAACCTACCAAGCTTTGGGTACTCCTGGTGCTTCTGTAGCAGTTGGCGTTGGCAAAATGAAAGAAGCAGCGATCGCTAAAATCAACGATCCTAACGGGATCACCAAAGGTGATTGTAGTTCTTTGGTTTCTGAAGTTGCAAGCTACTTTGATCGTGCTGCGGCTGCTGTTGCCTAAAAATTACAAATTAGCTCCCGTCTAAATTGAGCTTTTTTCATAACCTGCATGGCGTAGCCATACAAAACAAGCAAGAAACAATCTAGGAGATTTTCACCAATGAAAACACCAATTACCGAAGCAATTGCATCTGCTGATACCCAAGGACGCTTTTTAAGCAACACCGAATTACAAGCTGTTAACGGTCGTTTCGTTCGCGCTGCTGCCAGCATGGAAGCTGCTCGTGGTTTAACCGCTAATGCTCAAAAATTGATTGACGGTGCTACCAGCGCTGTTTACAGCAAATTCCCTTATACCACCTCTACCCCAGGCGCTCAATTCGCATCTGATGCTCGTGGTAAAGCTAAATGCGCTCGTGACGTTGGCCACTACCTACGCATCATCACCTATAGCCTAGTTGCTGGTGGTACAGGTCCTTTGGATGAGTTTTTGATTGCTGGTTTGTCTGAAATCAACGGCGCGTTTGATTTGTCTCCTAGCTGGTACGTAGAAGCTTTAAAATCCATCAAAGCTAATCATGGTTTGAGCGGTCAAGCTGCTAACGAAGCTAATACCTACATTGACTACGCCATCAACGCTCTTAGCTAGATAGCGTCATGCCCGGAGAGGGATACAATTATTAGATGAAGTTACCCCTCAAGGGGTTCGCCAGTTATTGCTCCTGGAGTCACTGCGTTAGTTGGAAAATATCCAACTGTAAATTAAGTGGCGTTAAGACCTCCAAGATCATCCTGGTTCACCTAGCAATTGGATCTAGCTCCGGGCATAGTTTTATGTACAAATAAAATAGGTCAAGAGGGAAGAGGCAAGAGGTAAAAGGTAAATCCTACTGACCACTGACCACTGACCACTAACCACTGACCACTAACCAAGCTTTATTCCGCCAAAATTCGGCACAATAAAGGGGAAAAACATGGCAATTACAACAGCAGCCTCCAGACTAGGAACAGAGCCTTTCAGCGACGCGCCCAAAGTTGAACTGCGCCCCAGCGCCAGCCGGGAAGAAGTAGAAGCTGTAATTCGTGCCGTTTATCGTCAAGTCTTAGGAAATGACTATATACTGGCATCAGATCGCTTAATTAGTGCAGAATCACTCCTACGTGACGGCAATTTAAGCGTGAAAGAATTTGTCCGCAGCGTCGCTAAATCAGAACTCTACAAATCTAAATTCTTCTACAACAGTTTCCAAACTCGGTTAATAGAACTCAACTATAAACATTTGTTGGGTCGCGCACCATACAATGAGTCAGAAGTGACTTACCACTTAGACTTATATATTAACCAAGGTTACGACGCGGAAATTGACTCCTACATTGATTCCCAAGAGTATCAAAATAGCTTTGGGGAAAATGTTGTTCCCTATTATCGGGGCTTCGATTTTCAAACGGGACAAAATGCAGCCGGGTTTACGCGGATGTTCCGTTTATACAGAGGTTATGCTAACAGCGATACCGCTCAGGTTGAAGGTTCTAAATCCCGTTTGGCGCGGGAATTAGCTAGTAATAAAACCTCCTCAGTTGTTGGACCATCTGGTAGTAACAATAACTGGGGTTTCCGCGTATCTGTAGATGACGCTCCTAAGCAAAATCTAGGTAATGCCGTTGGAGAATCCAATCGCACTTACCGGATTGAAGTTACAGGTATTCGCAATCCAGGATACCCGAAAGTCCGCCGTAGCAGTACAGTATTTATTGTGCCTTACGAGCGCCTTTTAGAGAAAATGCAGCAAATTCATAGAGTTGGCGGCAAAATTGCCAGCATAACATCAACCTAAGCGCTGCTCACGGACAAAACTCACATAGGAGATATAGAAGTAATGTTCGGTCAAACTACACTTGGTGCTAGTAGCGTTTCTTCATCTGCCAGCCGCGTATTTCGTTACGAAGTTGTGGGCTTAAAGCAAAACCAAGAAAGCGACAAGAACAAATTCGACATTCGCCGCAGTGGTAGCGTATTTATTACCGTACCCTACAGCCGCATGAATGAAGAAATGCAGCGGATTAGCCGTCTAGGTGGCAAAATCGTCAAAATTGAAACTTTGACAGTGGCGGAATAAGCATCAAGCCCTGGCAATGATAGAACCTAGTGGAGAAGCATATCCTGCGGAAAATGCACCAAATCTCACACCGGAAATAGCTATTGCTAACCTGCAATCATCAGATCTAAGTCTCCGCTATTATGCTGCTTGGTGGTTGGGTAAGTTCCGAATCAGTCAGCCACAAGCCATAGACGCACTTATCAGCGCGTTAGAGGATGAAGCCGACAGAACAGAACTGGGAGGTTATCCCTTACGGCGCAATGCCGCTAGAGCGCTTGGTAAATTGGGCAACTTGAAAGCTGTACCAGGTTTAATTAAGTGCTTGGAATGTGCTGATTTTTATGTCCGCGAAGCCGCAGCCCAATCTTTGGCCATGCTCAAGGATAAAACAGCATTACCAGCATTGATAAAACTACTAGATGGGGGTGTTGACCAAGCAGTACAAGTACCTGGTTTACCTCATCTTACCCAACCCTATACGGCAATATTAGAGGCCTTGGGAGCTATGGGTGCAACTGAGGCTATTTCTCTTGTCCAGCCTTTTCTTCAGCATCCAGTTCCCCGATTACAATGCTCCGCAGCCAGAGCCATGTACCAACTGACACAAGACCCCATCTATGGTGAGTTATTAGTGAAAACTTTGGTGACGGGTGATTTGAAAATGCGTCGCGTTGTTTTGGGAGACCTGGGGGCAATTGGGTATTTAGCAGCAGCAGAGGCTATTGCTCAAGCACAAGTGGAAAATAGCTTTAAATTGATTGCTTTGAAAGGATTATTAGAGTATCAACTGCCAGAACAGTCTGATACTTTTGGTATATCTGAACCAGCTACCCGAGTTATGAATTTGATGGACTCACTCTTATAGTCAGTAGTCAGTTGTCAATTATCAGTTGCAAAACTACTGACTATTGACCACTGACCACTGATAAAAAATGGATGAACTAATTCGGGCTATTACCGCAGCTGAAACACCTGACCAACTGGTGACAGCGGTGAAAAATTTGGCGGCAATTAAAGATATATCAGCAATTCCCACTTTAATCGCTGTATTTGGTTATAACAATCCAGAAGCAGCGATAGTGGCAGCAGCAGCATTAACAGAGTTGGGAGAGGTAGCAGTCCCACAATTGCTAAACCTTGATGATTATAACTATGGCGCACGGGCTTATTCAATTCGCACTCTGGCGGCGATCGCTGATCCTCGCGCTTTAGATGTTCTCATTGCTACTACACTTACTGACTTTGCCCCTAGCGTCCGCCGTGCGGCCGCTAAGGGACTAGGAAACTTACAATGGCATAAGCTAGACATTGTTGCCAGTCAAATAGCTATAAATCGCGCATTAGAGACACTATTGTGCATTTGTGAAGATACAGACTGGTCAATTCGTTATGCTGCTGTTGTTGGGTTACAAGCTTTAGCGAAAGTAGCTACAGTTAGATCGCCTATTTTTGCTAAATTTGCATCAATGCTGACTAACGATACTGAAAAAGCAGTTCGCGCTCGCGTTCAGTTGGCCTATAGCCAGTAAAGTAATTTACATACCATATAACAAGGTAAAAGTAAAAATGTCAATACCACTACTAGCATATCCCCCTAAATCGCAAAATCAGCGAGTAGAAGGCTACGAAGTCCCCAACGAAGATACACCAACGATGTATCGCTTAAATTATGCCACTTCAGACCAAGATATTGATAGCATCATTTGGGCAGCATATCGGCAAATTTTCAGCGAACACCTGATTTTAGAAAGTTATCGGCAAAACTTCTTAGAATCACAACTGCGAAATCGGGCTATTACCCTGCGAGATTTTATCCGGGGTTTAGGCAAATCAGAAGTTTACCGCACTCAAGTAGCAGATACAAACTCTAATTATCGTTTAGTTGACATTACTTTAAAACGGTTCTTAGGCCGGGCTGCTTACAATAAAGACGAAGAAATCGCTTGGTCAATTGTCATTGCTACCAAAGGATTACATGGGTTTATAGATGCTTTATTGGATTCTAGTGAGTATTTAGACAACTTTGGTGATGACATTGTACCTTTTCAACGTCGTCGTTTTGGCGATCGCCCTTTTAATTTGGTTAATCCCCGTTACAATGCTTATTGGCGTGATACTCAAAACATTCGCGGTATAACTGGTCGTTCTTTCTACAAGGCCAGAACATCAGGACAACTGACTACAGCGGATATCAGACGGGCTATTCCGGCCAATTTCTTCGCTATGGCAGGGTCAATTATTACCAACGAGCGCAACTACCAACGTAGTTTAGCCACAGCCCAATCTTTCGTCAGTAGCCTGGAAATACCCGATACTTCCCGCGAAATCGGTACACCACAACCCACTATTAAACCTGTAGCAGTTTCCTTACCTTACCGGTATATCCCCGCTAACGCCAAAAATTAGTAATTCGCAAACTGACAACTGACAACTGACCACTAACAACTGACAAACATGACAATACCTTTACTAGAATACAAACCCAGTTCTCAAAACCAGCGCGTTTCTGGTTATGAAGTTCCTAACGAAGATACACCTACAATTTACCGTATCGAAGACTGTTCCTTTGGTGAAGAAGTACAAGAATTAATTTGGGCGGCTTATCGGCAACTTTTCAGTGAACACGTTATCCTCAAATTTTACCGTCAAGTTAATTTAGAATCCCAAGTCAAAAACAAAGCAATTACTGTTCGTGATTTTATCCGAGGTTTAGCTAAATCTGAAGCTTTCCAAAGTTTGGTAATTCAGACTAATTCTAATTACAGATTAGTAGAAATTGGACTAAAACGGTTATTAGGTCGCGCACCATACAACAAAGAAGAAGAAATTGCTTGGTCAATTGTCATTGCTACTAAAGGCTGGGGTGGCTTTGTTGATACTTTGCTAGATTCTGAAGAATATCAAAGTAACTTTGGTGAAAATATTGTTCCCTATCAAAGACGACGTTATAAAGATAGACCCTTTAATTTGGTAACACCACGATACAGCGATTATTGGCGCGACCAACTCGAAGATGCTCGTTATAAATGGGGTGACATTAAAAACTTTTTGGATATGGCAAATTCCATTAAGATTAAAACAGTGACCTACACACCAGTTAGCACTGCTAATATCCAAATCCCTAATACCACAAGACAAACAACATCAACTGGTATTCCTGTTTCCGTTAGTCCTAGTGCTGGGTTTCCCGTGCGCTAAATAGTTTTTTATCTAGCTGGGTGATCTGGGTCAAGAAAGTTCAAAAGTTTGCATTTTTTTAAGGATTTTAATTTTAGTTACTTTGCTAAGTATAACAACATTTTGAGATGCCAACTTTACCAAAAGGCAGGTTTTTTAAAATGGCAATTCCTTTACTTGAATACAAACCTACAACTCAAAACCAAAGAGTTAGTAGTTTCGGCGCAGCAGATACAAATGAAGACAGTCCTTATATCTACCGCATTGAAGATGCTAACTCTCCCGGCGAAATTCAACAACTAATTTGGGCTGCTTATCGCCAAATTTTCAACGAACAGGAAATTCTCAAATTTAACCGCCAAATTAACTTAGAAACCCAACTCAAAAATAGGTCAATTACGGTTAAAGACTTCATTCGCGGGTTGGTGAAATCAGAGCGATTTTATCAGCTAGTTGTGACACCAAATAACAACTATCGCTTGGTAGAAATGTTCCTGAAAAGGATCTTAGGTCGTTCTCCTTACAATGAGCAAGAAAAAATTGCCTGGTCAATTCAAATTGCTACTCTGGGTTGGGGAAAATTTGTGGATGTTTTAATTGATAGTAGCGAGTATGAACAAGCTTTTGGTGATTCTACCGTACCCTATCAACGCAAACGCATGACTACAGAGCGACCAATCAGCTTTCTGCCCCGCTATGGTGCTGATTATCGAGACCGGGCAGGTATTGTCCAAAGAGGTCGGTATAATCAATGGCGTGGGTTTGTCTACCCAAACTCTGGGCAAAATGTTGATTGGGGGGCGCTATCTGCTGTATTACTAGTCATAACCGCAGGTATCGTCTTCTTATTTATTCTCAATTGGTTAGGAATGAGTTCTATTTACTAACCGTTTCAGGGGAAAATAAGATTAAGAAGAAATAGGGAATAATACGGGGAATTGACACCCTATTCCCTATTCCCTAATTCATTATCTTTGTTTAACTTAATCATAAAAGGAAAAAAACAATATGGCATTGCCATTACTTGAATACAAACCAAGCAGCCAAAATCACCGGGTAAGCAGTTTTGGACCTGCTGACCAAAATGAAGATACACCTTATATCTATCGCTTAGAAGATGTTAGTTCTTACACTGACATAACAAGCATTATTTGGGCCGCTTATCGTCAAGTTTTCAGTGAACATGAAATCCTCAAATTTAACCGTCAAGTTACTTTAGAATCTCAACTTAAAAACGGTTCTTTGTCAGTGCGTGACTTTATTCGGGGTTTAGCAAAATCTGAAGCTTTCTATCGTTTAGTCGTTTCTGTTAATAACAACTACCGTTTAGTAGATATCACCCTCAAACGTTTATTGGGTCGTTGTGCTTACAATAAAAAAGAAGAAATTGCTTGGTCAATTGTCATTTGTAACAAAGGTTTTGGCGGTTTTGTTGATGTTTTATTAGACAGCGCCGAATACACCGAAAATTTTGGCGAAAATACTGTACCTTACCAACGGAAGCGTTTTGTAGACCGTCCCTTTAATTTGGTAACACCCCGTTACGGTGCTGACTTCCAAGAAACAGCAGGTACAGTCAAAACCGACTGGCGCTTTACCTTGGAGAACTTCTACACCGCCAAAGCGAAAGAAAAGCGCATGGCCGAAGGAGATCCTCGCAAATTCGCAGCTATGGCGGCTTCCGTATCTGGTAAAGGTAACTACGCACAAAAGTTATCTTCCTTTGATATTGACTACCTCAATGCTGTTCCTTATCGTGGTAGACGCTAATTAATTGTGGGGTGGGCTTCTAGCCCGCCCTAACCAATAATACTATTTGTATTTGACATTAAGGATATTTACAAGTTATCAATCTCCCGAATTTTACCTGTGAAAAATTATCATTTCATTACCAACAACCGGACTACGGGCGATCATTTTCTCTTGAGAATCAACAATTTTTAAATGTGTGAAATTAAGCTCTTGGGAACGTTGTAATATATCCGCAGCTAGTTTATCTTGTTGAGATTTTTCTAAACTGTACCACATATCACTAATTTTTAGAGTTAAATCGCCAGTACGGAAATTAGCAACTAGAGGTTTTATAAGTTGAGAAACAATATTTTGATCTTTATTTTTATCTTTGGTATTCTTTACAGAAACGCTAATTTCTGAAAACTGATTTTCAATTGCTACTAATAAACTCTCTTCTGGTGTTAATTCTATAATTGGAGTTGGTGTG
>NZ_KE384601.1:91774-99100 GCF_000426905.1 Dolichospermum circinale AWQC131C | reverse complement strand
AGTCGGTTTAGGTTCGGGTTCTATAACTGGAGTTGGTTTAGGTTCGGGTTCTATAACTGGAGTTGGTTTAGTAACTTCCTCAACTGGAGGAACAACCGCGACTTGAGTAGATTTAGGAATAAACAAAAATATAGTAATTCCTATTGTCACCAGAAAAATTACCGCAAAAATCCCAGTCAAAAGCGAATCTGACACATTATTAGATATACTTGATGGTAAGAATAAGCGAAATGTCCTTAAAAATCCATCCCAACGCGATAAAAAATTAATTTTCTTTCCACTGCTGTCTTTGGGTGTTTCTGTCTCTAACTTGACTACAGTGGTTTCTAAAATACCAATTGTTCCCCGCAAAACTTGGATAATTGCTGTCTTCCAAATTGGTTGATTTTTTTGGTATAGGGTAGTTACGGGTTCATTTCTTGATTTTGGTGCCTTTTTTCCTGACATGGAACTTTTACCCAAATTAGCGAATCAAAAACATACACAACAAGGAATAGATAATTATGAATATTAAACGCCGTCAATTTTTGTTTTTAAGTGGAATTAGTGTCATCACATCTGGATTTTTACATAGGAAGTTATTATCAAATTCTCTCATAGAATCAGCAACAGCCGCTAACCCCATTAAAAAAAATTTAAAAAAAGATTTATTATTGCGTTTTGTCTCCGTTGCTGATACGGGAACTGGTGCAAAAGGTCAGTATGCTGTTGCAAATTCTATGAATTATTATCATCAGCAAAATCCTTATAACTTAGTAATTTTAGCTGGTGATAATATTTATAATAATGGCGAAATAGAGAAAATTAATCAGGTTTTTGAACGTCCTTATCAACCTTTACTAAAAAAAAGTGTCAAGTTTTATGCTTGTTTAGGTAATCATGATATTCGCACTGATAATGGTGTTCCTCAAGTGAAATATCCTGGTTTTAATATGCAGGGACGTTATTACACATTTACTCAAAATCAAGTCCAGTTTTTTGCTTTAGATACTAATAGTAATGCAGATTGGCAAAATCAATTAATTTGGTTAGAAAAGCAATTAAGTATCAGTCAAGCACCTTGGAAAATCGTATTTGGTCATCATCCCATTTATTCATCTGGTCATTATGGTAATAATATAAATTTTATTAACACTTTTACCCCTTTATTTAAAAAGTACAATGTTCAACTTTATATTAATGGCCATGAACATAACTATGAACGGACTCGCGCTATTAATGGAACTACCTATTTAATCTGTGGCGCTGGTGCCGGTAATCGTCCTGTAAGTCCTTCTCAATTAACAGAATATTGCACAAGTAATTTGAGTTTTGCTGCTTATAATGTCTACCCAGATAGAATAGAAATCAGTGGTATTGATACTAATAATCGCGTTTTTGATCAAGGTTTAATTAGGGCTTGGTGATAGCCTGCGTGGCCTAGCCATAAAGTGATGATACCGTAGCGTGACGTAAGTCATAGATAGGTGCTAGGCCACGGGTACAGTATTTTCAATAGTTTGATTGTAGAAAAATTTATTTTCAGTGTTCAGTAAGTGCATGGTTTTTCATCCTTACAGTTTTTATTCCTTGTATCTTTTTCACTTCTTATTTATCTTTAACTGTTTTCAGGTAACGGTTTTAGGTTTATTCAGCAACTCCTAATTATTGATTTGTCAAAACTGAATTTAGTTTATCTTGGTGTTCTTTAGGAATGTTTTGAGGGGCGGAGATTTTTAGTAGAGATTCATCAAATTCAATATTGGGTATCTGAGCAAGAACACCTAAATGTTCGCCATTTTTGAGACGTTGTTTTTTGCATTTAGCTAAAGCCATTAAAGTTTCACGTTTTTCACCAACACACTCAAATGGTTTCTCAGTACTTGGGTCGAATAAACGTCTCCAAACTTCTTCTAGTTTTGTAAAACTGAATAAGTCCTCTCCCACTACCTGCTTGGCAAAAGAATAATCTGTGACGGCTTCGATTAAAGCATAAGAAAAAGCGCATTTTGGACAGTTACAACACCATCGAACGTCTCCTGAATTCCACTGTGCCTCGTTACATGAGGTAAGGCTATTCAGGATAGTTTTTTTCCATAAAGATAGTTGATTAACTGTAGCGATTGAGTAACTTTATTCGCAGATACTAACATACCTAAATGGCAAACCTTTTTGCTCTAAAAAATTATTAAAACGTTCTATATAAGCTGTTCCCTTGGCACTTTGATGATTGACTTCTCGCCCCTGATATGTAGTATTAGATTCATTAGAACTTTTATCATTTGCTAGGACCAGAAAGCGATGTCCCTGCTGTACTGCAATGATCATCATAATGAAAAGAGCATTAGTAATAGTAGGATCGTTACGAACGCCTTTATAACCAAAATGTGTAGCTGGATCTTCCTGTGGATGAGCTTCTATTTCCCACAGGTGACTTTGAGTTTTAATGTAATCAAATACTGGAAACTTTTGTAGCCAGTTGTTGCCTAATATTCCTCCTGCATTATGTAAAGTAAATGCTTCCATAGGAAGATTAGATTGCTGCATCCACTCAAATGCAAATGTACTTTCTTTACCCCCACTAACGGCAAGAAGATAAGTATCTTTGACGGATGGAAACCAAGAATTTTCTATAGAATTTAAACAAAATTCTATTCGAGGCATTTTATCCCAGTCCCATTTTTCCAGGCAAAACTTTTGCTGAAGATACCAGTAAATATCTTCATTCCACCAATCTGATTCCCATTGAAGACAGCTATACCAAGTTACTTTGACTGTCTCAGGGGTGCATATTTCACAAAGGCGATAAATTTCTGCCATTGCTATCCCGATTAAAATGGATGGGTGAGTTTGTTCTATATTTTCAAATATTGGAGGAAAGTCAATGTAATAAAAATGCTGCCAGTTATCAACTATAAACGGAAAAATAAGCCTATACTTTTTCCAGTAAGGTGCTTGAGAATAAATAACTGAACAAGTCGGAGATTCTCCAGTTGCCATGTATTGTATCCGCGACTCATGGTATCTACTCTTAAATGTTTCACTACGGTTCCTTTTATTCATTCTATGATTTAATAGTAATTGGTTTGAATCAAAATATCACAATTTTATCTTGATCACAAGTAGGGCAAAAAAGAAACTCTCTCATTGAGTGAAAGAGTGTTTAAGTGTGATAGCTGTGAGTTTAAATCCCAAAGGGATTGGAATTCAGCTATTAATTTGTCAAAAACTGTCACTTAGGCAATGTTAGCCTGTGAATTGGGTAAGTGCAGACACAGGAGGAAGCACGAAGTAAAAGAAGCTCAAAGTAGATTTGAGTAGGTTTTATATAACGGCAAGAAATAAATCTCCATTACCTGTTACCTATTACCTATTACCTATTAGCTACTATTTAGTAATGGTTGAGGTTGATACCAGCTTCTTTAGCCATTGCTTCTAAACCTTTAGTTTCTAAGGTTTTAATAGCTTTAGTAGAGAGTTTCAATCTTACCCAACGATTACCACCTGCCCACCAAATCCGCTTACTTTGGAGATTAACCTGCTGTAAACGGTTTGTATGACGGTTAGAGTGAGAAACAGAACAAGCATTATTGGCTTTTTTACCAGTTAGTTCGCAACGACGGGACATAATAAATATCTCCTAGAGTTCTATTTTAAGACAACCTTCCCATTATATCCTTTCAAATCCTGATTGACAGCTTATATATATTCAGATTCCCGACTTCTCACGTCAAGCGGGAATCTGGTTATTTACTTACTTACTTGTTCCGTTAACTTAGTTAGTACATCATTAGAACGTTCTACAAAGGATTTCATTCCGTCTGCATTAAAGCCTTTTTGAGACATCAGTGCTAAATCATAAACGTGCTGGCAAATCATTGTCACTAACTGACTCGTCTGTGATACACCATCACTATGAATAATACTACCTTGATTGATATTAACCAAGTTTTGAATTAATGGGTGGGCAGTATTTACTAGCAAAATATGTTCTTCAGGAAATTCAGCGGTTTGCTGCTGCATCATAGCGGTCATTTCCCGCATCCGACGCAGAAATTCCGGTAATAATACCATTGCTGGTGGTGTTCCTTGGGGGTCGTCGGATTTGAGTGACTCCGTGCGGATGTTCAATTTTGGTTTGTTCAGCGCCTTCTCAAATATTTCTTTAATCACTTCTCCTTTCGTCTTGTTAGTGGTTGGATCAACAATTTCACCAGTTTTGTCCTCTAGAAGAGTATTATCTAAATCCGAGTCCACCCGTGTAAATTTAACATCTCGATATTCTTGTTCGAGGAAGTTAATAAAGTGGGTATCAATGAAGGAGTCCATAAATAGGACTTCTAAACCTTGATTTTTGTGCAGTTCAATATAAGTGAATTGACTAGCTTCATCAGTGCTATAAAATACTTTATTTTCGTGACGCTCTTTGTTTCGCTCTAAGTATTCTTTGAGAGTAGTATATGGTAAATTAATACCATTAGCTGAGGTGATATCTTGCCAAGCATCATCTTCAGCAGTTTTCACCTCAACCGCTGCTGTGGCTTCTAATTTAGCTGTGGTGCGGAAGACAATGACATCTTCTACTTGTTTTTTGAATTTCTCATCATTGAGAACACCGAACTTGACGAATGTTCCCAAATCTTTCCAGATTGTTACGTATTGTTCCCTCTCATCACGGTATAATTCTTTGAGTCTATCGCCGACTTTCTTGGCTATATAATCTCCTATTCTCCTAATGGTGCGATCGCCTTGTAAAGCACTTCGAGAAACATTTAAAGGAATATCAGTGCTATCAATCACGCCTCGCATCGGCATTAAAAACTGGGGAATAATTTCCTCACAATTGTCACTGACAAACACCTGATTACAGAATAATTTAATTTGTCCCTTGGTAACATCTACATCAGGACGCATTTTCGGAAAGTAGAGAATACCGTTAATTACAAAGGGATAATCTGTATTCAGATGCACCCATAATAAGGGTTCTTCCTGAAAAGGATACAAATAGCGGTAAAATTCTAAATAGTCTTCTTTCGTAAGACTACTAGGAGAATCACGCCATGCAGCCTTTTGTTTATTTAAAGTTTCCCCATCCATTTTAATGGGAACCGGCATAAAATCACAATAGGTCTTGACAAGATTCTTAATTCGTGCTGGTTCTAAAAATTCCTCCTCTTCCCCTTCCAAGCTGAGAATAATTGTAGTTCCCCGTGTGGTACGTGAAGACTCATCTAAAACAAACTTAGGAGAACCATCACAAGTCCAACGCACTGCTTGTGCGCCTTCTTTGTATGAAAGAGTATCAATTTGTACTTGCTTTGCGACCATAAAAGAAGAGTAGAAACCCAAACCGAAATGACCGATAATCGGTTGGTCGGCTTTTCCCTCATACTTTTGAATAAACTCCTCAGCGCTAGAGAAAGCAACTTGGTTAATATATTTTTTTACTTCCTCTGCTGTCATTCCGATACCATTATCAGTAATGGAGAGGGTTTTGTTGTCTTTATCAATGCTAATGGAAATTTCTGGTTCACCAATTTCACCATTATATTCACCAGCACGGGACACCATATTTAACTTTTGGATAGCGTCTACCCCGTTGGAAACCAGTTCCCGCAAGAAGATTTGATGATCTGAGTAGAGAGACTTCTTGATAATCGGGAAAATATTATCGGTATGAATACTGATGTTACCTTGTTCTAGCATAGTTATCCGTCGGTTTTGGTTGCTTGCAGATATAGATTCTGAAAATCAATTTTCGGTGATTTTATCTTTTTTGGGGTAAGGAATACCTCTTAATCATGATTCGGATTACACTACCAAAGGATTATTGATGGTTTTAGATATTTATAATAAAAGTTGAGTATATTCAACCATCTTGAGGAATAATTCTATGGACCCCATAACTTTAGCTACTGCCATTACTACCATATTTCTCACGGGAGTGTTACAGAAACAGGGTGAAAATTTTAGTGATATTTTAATGCAAAAGGTGGGAAAAGCACTTGATTTTATTCGTAAACATTCCCCAGACACAGCAGCAGCATTAGCAGCAGGTAATCCAGAAGTATTATCTCTCAATTCAGAAGTTTTAGCACAAATTCCCTCAAATCCGATTTTTGCGGAATTAGTTGCTACTGCTGATGTTGAGAAGAATACCACATTTCAGGAAAAGTATCAAGCAGCGAAAGCAGGAGGCACAATTAATATTATTGGTAAACAGATTAATATTTCACAAGATGGTTCAAACAATACTCAAAATAATACCTTTGGTAACTTCTGAACTCATCTAGAACTTACGCAAGATGTGGTTGAAACTCCTATTATTGCGTAAGGGTAATTCATGAATTACCCCTACTTTTGTTTCGTTTTACGTAAGTCCTATTATCATGAAAATACGAGAAGTTATTAATTTACTTGAATCAGATGGTTGGTATTTGGTAACAACAGAAGGTAGTCATCGTCAATTTAAACATTTAATCAAACCAGGTAAGGTGACAGTATCAGGGAAAATGAGTGATGATATCAAGAAAGGAACGTTAGGAAGTATTCTCAGACAAGCAGGACTCAAATAATGGATAAATATCTGATTGTTTTAGAAAAAACTAAAACAGGATTTTCTGCATACTCCCCTGATGTTTGGGGTTGTATTGCTACGGGAGAGACATTGGAAACAACGTTAGAGAATATGCGTTCAGCTTTAGTTTTTCATATTCAAAATAGTGAGTCAATTCCTCAACCACGAGGTATTGATGCTTATTTAGATGCTTTGCGGGAGTCAGAGGGTGAGGAATTTTATCTCACACATATTGGGGTAGAAGTTTTGAAGTGAGAAATTTAATTCAGGAGGTTTGAGTTATGGAAGAATTACTAGAACTTCAACAATTACTGATTAATGGTAATATTCGTGGTGCATTGCTGCTAGTTGAAGAGATGACCGAAATGAGTAAAGATGATAAACTCAATAAGATTTTTAGTTTTGGCAAAATTATGCTTCTGCATTTAATTAAGCAAGCTGCGGAAAAACGTACTACTAGATCATGGAATTTGTATATTGCTAATGCAGTGAAAGAAATTCAACGCACAAACAAACGTCGTAAAGCTGGGGGAATGTACTTTACTACTGAAGAATTGCGAGAAACTTTAGAAGATGCTTATGAATTATCATTGAATGGTGCAGCAAAAGAAGCGTTTGAAGGTAGATATGAAACCGAAGAATTAGCAGCAATGGTAGATAAGGAAATGATATTACAACAGGCTATTGATTTAATCTTATAAAATGGCTTATTTGTTTGGTTTCCACACCCGTCTGGAACTTCAGTTCCAGGCTAATAGCTAAAGTTTACT
>NZ_KE384601.1:88989-91476 GCF_000426905.1 Dolichospermum circinale AWQC131C | reverse complement strand
CTTTTGCTATCAGACTGGGAATTCATTCCCAGTTGGGCAAAGTAAACTAACTCAAGTTGCTAGGGAATTCATTCCCAGTCGGGCTATGAGTTTTACGTTAATCTGACACCAATTAGCATTGCTAAACTCCTACATTTATTTACTTCAAATTATCTTATGAACTTTAACAACTTTGACAAACAAATAAATATCCAACAAGACGGAGAAGGTAATGTTATAAATAACATCTTTCCTAGTACAACACAATATTTAAAAGGAAACCCTTTCAAACCACCCCAACCCCGTGAAGGTGGACTGTTTGGACGGGAAAAAGAATTAGAAAAACTCCATGAATTATTGCAAAGTGGTAAAAACGTTTGTGTTGTTTCTGGAATGGGAGGAATTGGGAAAACTGGACTGGTGCGAGAATATGCAAATCTACCAGAATGTATATCATTATTTACTGGTGGAGTCTATTATATTGATGTCAGAGATAGGGAAAATATGGCTGGGGAAATTATCGCTTTGACTAAATGGCGATTTAAAGCAGATTTACCAGCAAATTTATCTACTCAACAAATGGTAACGGCTTGTTGGCAACAATGGAAATATCAAACAGAAAATGTATTATTGATTTTTGATGATGTATCTAGTTTAAATAAAGATATCGAATCCTATTTACCACCAAAGGATTTAGTTTCTCTGCGAGTATTGATGACTTCGCGGGAAACACCAGATAAACGCATTGCGGAAAAATTAGAATTAGAAGTTTTGTCAGAAGCAGCAGCAGTAGATTTATTAGCTGCAATTATTGGACAAAAAAGAATTAATGCAGAACCAGAAGAGGCTAAACTACTTTGTTATGAGTTGGGATATTTGCCTTTAGCTTTAGAATTGGTAGGATATTATTTAGATGATGAAGATTATCAGGATTTATCACTGTTAGCAATGCGTGGTAAATTGCAAGAGAAAATTAAACATTCTGCACTGTCACCAGAACAAGTACCGGCAGGAATGCAAGCAAAAAGAGGTTTACAAGCTGCATTTGATTTAAGTTGGGAAGAATTAAAATCAGAAGCTAAACATCTTGCTTGTGTTTTAGCTGCTTTTGCACCTTATCCTATTCGTTGGGATTTGGTTATTAAAATTTATCAACAGTTGCAAGGTGAATCATTTAATCATGATAATTTAAAAGACCGTTGGTTAAAATCTTTAAGAAAACTGCATTTGGTGATAACTGTTGACAAAGATATTTATAATTTACATTTGTTAATTCACGATTATTTTTATGAACAGTTAAAACAGCACTTGAACTTTAGCCAAATTAAACAAGTATTTTGTGATGTTTTTGCTCTAGTTGCTAGTAGTATTAATCCACCAATTAATTTAATAACATTCAATTTAATTGAACCACATCTAGAAAAGACAATTGCTTGGTGGGAAAATAAAGCAAGTATTAAATTTGCTGTTAGTTTAAATGGGTTAGCATGGTTATACCATTCTCAAGGAAAATACAATAAAGCAGAACCTCTCTATCTTTGGTCTTTAGAAATAAAAAAATGCCAACTAGGTAAAGAGCATCTTGATGTAGCAAAAATTTTAAATGAGTTAGGATTAATGTATGCTTGCCAAAAACTTTATACTAAAGCAGAATTTCTCATTTGTCAGTCTTTAGAAATCAGAAAACGCCAACTCGGTACAGATAATCTTGATGTTGCTCAAAGTCTTAATAATTTAGCATTATTGTACCATTGTCAAGGACTATACAATTATGCTAAACCTCTTTATTTAAAAGCTTTAAATATCAGAAAACGCCAACTAGGTAATGATCATTCTGATGTTGCACAAAGTCTCCATAATTTAGCTTTATTTTATAAAGATCAAGGACAATATAACAAAGATCAAGAACAATATAACAAAGCAAAACTTTACTATCTTCAATCTTTAAGAATACGTAAAAGTCAACTTGGTGTAGAACATTCTGATGTAGCACAAAGTTATTACAATTTTGCATTTTTATATGAAGCACAAAATAAATATAAAAAAGCTAAAAAGTTATTTAATAAAGCATTAGCAATATATAAAAAAGAATTAGGAAATGAACACCCTAATACGCAAAATGCAGCAGTTATGGTAAAAGTCTTATATATCATGGAGCTTTTGCAATGTAACAAAGATACATTGTTTAGTATTCTTGAAGCACTTGCAAAACAAGCAAACCTTCCAGAACTAAATACAGAGACAGCATTAACTTTCCTAGAGCAAATAGAAAATAATCCTGAGTTATTGTCATTTATTCGGGAATCTTTGCAGCAGCAAACAGAAGCATCAGATGACGATACATAAAGAAATGATTGTCATACAATCTTAAAGTTGTCTGAATCAGGTGGTTATCGAGCAAAGTCGAGATAATATCCAGGATTATAGGATGTACAGGATTATAAGTGTCAAAATACTTGATAAATTACTAAAATCCTGCATAAACTCATGCTTGAGTTAAATCAATAT
>NZ_KE384601.1:66768-88802 GCF_000426905.1 Dolichospermum circinale AWQC131C | reverse complement strand
TCCTTTGCGTCTTTGCGCGAAAAAAAATCATCAACCAATAAACCAAAGCAATAAAACATTAACCCCCAACACCTTAAAAACATCGCCGAAAAAAGGTAATAAAACTATTGACATCTCATTTAAAATATGATATCCTGAACTGGATAAGGAAGAACTATTTAAAAAATATATCCAAAAGTTCCTTTGTCCCTCCCCAAAAGGAGAGGGTGAGAAAGGTTTTTCCGACTCTGGAACTTCAGGATATCTTACTTAATAAAACTGTAGATGTGTTGAGTCTGCAAGTGATCTTTCAAAGATGACGGTAATACACCATCTGATAAAGTTTGTCTATCTAACTGTACTTGTAAATTACTCAGCGGATCACTACCGTTAGAAATCAGAAATTCCATTTTCTGAACATAGGGTAAAGTGACTATTTCATCTAAAATCAAGCAAATTGCTTGCAGGTAAGGATGACCTTTTTGCTGATACCAATTAGCTTCAGCAATATTAGCTTGGTCAAAACCTAAATGCACTGTTAAAGATGGTTGATCAAATAAAGCGATTCCCAGGGGACGGGCTTCTTCCTGTAATAATAAATGTTGAAGGGTTGATAAATACCGTAACTTTTCCAAACGTTCATAGCGTTTAGTAATTGATTCCGGTTCATCTTGCCAATGTATCGCTACTGTGACAAGATAAGTTTGCAACAACATATGACCCAATTTCTCGGCTTTGGTAGCTAAGTAATAGGTATTGTAATCATTGGACTCAATTAACAGCGGGAGACGGTCTATAATTTCTAAACCATAACCCTTGAGACCAGCAATTTTTCGGGGGTTGTTGGTAATCAGACGTATTTTTTTAATCCCCAAATCCATGAGAATTTGCGCCCCCATACCATAATCACGCAAATCAGCAGGGAATCCTAAGCGCTCATTTGCTTCTACCGTATCCAATCCCATATCCTGTAAAGAGTAGGCTTTTAATTTGTTAATTAAGCCTATTCCCCGTCCCTCTTGACGCAGGTAAACAACGACACCTTGACCAGCGGTTTCAATCATTTTTAATGCTGCTTGTAACTGCATCCGACAGTCGCAGCGCAAAGAACCCAAAGCATCACCGGTTAAACATTCCGAGTGCATTCGCACCATGACAGGTTGATCTTGGAAATTTGCTGGATCTCCCTTGACAATGGCGACGTGATCTGTATTATCTACTGTATGACGGTAGCCGTAAATATCAAATTGACCGAACTCGCTGGGTAGTTTGGTAACAATTTCTCGATATATGAGGCGATCATTTTGCAGACGATAACTAATTAAATCAGCAATACTGATAATTTTCAGGTGGTGATTTTGGGCATATTGCACTAACTGGTTTAAACGTGCCATCGAACCATCAGGATTTTGAATTTCACAAATTACTCCCGCTGGGTACAGTCCCGCTAGTCTGGCTAGGTCTACAGCGGCTTCTGTATGTCCGGCTCGTTTAAGTACACCCCCTGGTCTAGCCCGCAGGGGGAAAATATGACCAGGACGGCGTAACTCCTCCGGTTTTGTGGCTGGGTTGAGGGTGACTTGGATAGTCCGGGCCCGGTCTTCGGCGGAAATACCTGTGGTTACGCCTAAATGGGGAGCAGCATCAATACTAACGGTAAAAGCGGTTTGGTTAGTATCCGTTAATTTACTGACCATTAATGGTAAGTCTAATTCATCCAAGCGATCGCCTGTCATTGCTAGACAAATCAACCCTCTGGCTTCCACAGCCATAAAGTTAATCATATCAGGCGTAGCAAATTGGGCGGCGCAAATTAAATCTCCTTCATTTTCTCGATTTTCGTCATCTACGACAACGACGACACGACCCGCTTTAAAATCAGATAAAGCGGACTCAATAGAATCGAATTTAAAGGTTTGAGTGGTCTGAGGCTGTGACACAGGAAATTTCCAGCTACCAAGGTAAATTTTTCTAACAATTAATTTCTTATTTTATATTGTAGCTTATTTCTCAGAATTAGAGCTTTTGTGGGATTAGCAAACTGTTACTTGACAATTAAATAGTTCATCTATACTATAGCCAGTTTAGAGTACCATATACATGGAGGATGAAGCTATGAAATTCACGGATATCAGTAAATTACTAGGTAAACCCTACTTTCAATCGTGTAATTGTCTCATTTATAATTTAGATTGTTTAGAGGCAATGGCAATTTTACCAGATCAATCAATTAATCTAACCGTCACCAGCCCACCGTATAACATTGGTAAAGAATATGAAAATTTATTACCATTGGATGATTATATAAATTGGTGTGAAAAATGGATAACAGAAGTTTATCGTCTGACTTTATATGATGGAGCTTTTTGGTTAAACTTAGGTTATTTATCCATTAAAAATCGTGCTAAAGCAATTCCTATTTCCTATTTGCTTTGGGATAAAATTCCTTTTTATTTAATCCAGGAAATTGTTTGGAATTATGGTGCTGGTGTGGCAGGAAGTAAGTTTTTTTCCCCTAGAAATGAGAAATTTTTATGGTATGTGAAAAATCCAGAAGCCTATACTTTTAATCTTGACGATATTCGTGATCCTAATGTCAAATATCCCAATCAAAAAAAGAACGGAAAAATCAAAGTTAATCCTTTAGGGAAAAATCCTACTGATGTTTGGGAATTTCCAAAAGTTACGTCTGGACAAAATAGATCATCAAAAGAACGGACACCACACCCTGCACAGTTTCCCTCTGCTGTTATTCAAAGAATAATTACAGCCTCTTCTCATGAAAATGAGATTGTCCTAGATCCATTTTTGGGTTCAGGTACTACTGCTATGGTAGCTTTAGATTTAAATCGTCTAGTAATTGGTTTTGAAATTCGTCAAGATTATTGTGATATTGCTGCTAATAGAATTGAAACTTTTTTGCAAGATAAAAATAGTAGAATTGAGCAATTATCACTACTTTGGTAAAGGTAACTGAATTAATTTAAATTTTTTGACATCAGGACTTATGCTGGCTTGTTGACCAGTTTCAGATTCCTGTCCTTGCCAATCTTCTTGATCTATCCACCCAAAACGTACAAGTTTGATTTTGGGATTTACTAATGATAGATTATCTATTTGTTGTCTTTTATTCTCAATCTTTTCAAAGTTAATCACAAGATAGTATCCTGATTTGCTTTTCTTTGTTTTACCAGTAGTGCTTTTTTGAGCATAACTCCTATTACCAAAAATATTGCGGGGACTAGAAGATGTTTTAATTTCAATAGAAAAATTATCATTGGGGATGTAAACTAAATCCTTTTCTGTAGTATCCTTTTCCCGTCGCCATAGTTGGGGATATTTACCAGATAATTCTAATGGTATCAACTCATGCAATAGTGAACCGATAATTTGCGGGCTAGGAAATATATCTCTACCTATTTTGTATCCCCGACTGGTGATACTAGACTGAAATATTTCCTCCCACACGCTGATAACAATCTCATAGATTTCATTAGCATCTAGAGGATGTTCTTCTATCAGTTCTTTAGTTTTATCTGCCCATTTTTCAACCGGAATACCCAAATAAGGAGATACCATTTAATCTAAGCCCTTTAATAATTCACTGGGTGACATTCCCAAAGCCTGAGCAATACGGATAATATTTAACAAAGCAATATTTCTTTCACCACGTTCAACACCACCGATATAATTGCGATGTAGTCCTGACAGTTCTGCTAACTGTTCTTGGGAAAGATTTTGGGTTTTTCTAATTGTGCGAATATATTCGCCAAACTTTTGCAGTTGAGAATTTTCTGTCACGTCAAAAATATTATAAAAATATAATATTTATCGTTATCAATCATCTACACACTATAAGTGTGATTAGTGATCAAAGATATTTGTGATTATAAGTACCCTAAAAGATACTCCTTGCTATATAATTCAGCCAAAGTTCAATAACAACTCATCAGTAATTAGCTAGTAACTTGACTGCTGATGATTGATAATAGATAACTAAAAGTGGATAAGGATTTAAGATCATGGTAAATTTAAGACGCGTACCAGTGGGAATTGTTGGCGCGTCAGGGTATGGCGGGGTACAATTAGTACGACTACTAATGGATCATCCTGAAGTAGAACTAGTTTATTTAGGTGGTGAAAGCAGTGCGGGTAAATCCTTTGCCGACCTTTACCCACATTTTGGTAATATAGTAGAATTACCTATTGAAGCTGTAGAACCGGACATCATTGCTAGTCGTTGTCAAGTGGTATTTTTATCTTTACCCAATGGACTGGCTTGCCAAATTGCTCCTAAACTTATAGAAAAAGGTTCTAGGGTACTTGATCTGAGCGCCGATTATCGCTTTAGTGATTTGAAAACCTATACTACTTGGTATGGTACAGAAAGAAGCGATCGCACTACAGCAGCAACAGCAGTTTATGGTCTACCAGAATTATATCGCTCGCGTATTGCTGAAGCGAATCTAATCGGCTGTCCTGGTTGCTATCCTACAGCTAGTTTACTAGCGTTGTCTCCCCTGTTAAAACAAGGTTTAATAGTTCCCGAAACAGCCATTATTGATGCTAAATCTGGCACATCCGGGGGCGGAAGACAAGCCAAAGTTAACCTGCTGTTAGCGGAAGCTGATAACTCCCTGGGGGCTTATAACGTCGCTAGACACCGCCACACCCCAGAAATTGAGCAAATTTGTAGCGAATTGGCTAGACATGAGGTGACAATCCAATTTACACCCCATTTAATCCCCATGGTGCGGGGGATTTTAGCCACTGTCTATGCTACCATGCGTGATCCCGGTTTAGTACGTGATGATTTAATTACCATCTATAACGCCTTTTATCGCAATTCTCCCTGGGTAAAAATCTGTAACAGTGGCACTTATCCCCAAACTAAATGGGCGTGTGGAAGTAATTCCTGCTACATTGGCATAGAAGTTGATCCCCGCACCGGCCGAGTGATTGTTATGTCAGCGATTGATAACTTGATTAAAGGTCAAGCCGGACAAGCCATTCAATGTATGAACATCATGCTAGGCTGGGATGAAACCTTGGGACTACCTAAAATTGGGTTTTATCCTTAAAAGGGAACAGGGAACAGGGAACAGGGAACGGAAAGATATTTATTAAACCTCTTACGTTCTTTTTACTGTCACCTGTCACCTGTAACCTATTTTGGTCCTAAACCAATAGTACCAGCATAGATGGCGCGATCGCCCAATTCATGTTCAATCCTTAGTAAGCGATTGTACTTGGCTACCCGTTCACTGCGACACAGAGAACCGGTTTTAATTTGACCAGCGCGAGTAGCTACAGCTAAATCAGCAATAGTTGTATCTTCTGTTTCCCCAGACCGATGGCTAATTACTGAGCGGAAACCGTTGCGAGTGGCTAAATCAATGGTTTCCAAAGTTTCAGTTAGAGAACCGATTTGATTCAACTTAATCAAAATCGAGTTAGCGGCTTTTTGTTCAATGCCTTTTTGTAAGCGGGTAGCGTTAGTTACAAATAAATCATCACCCACTAATTGTACTTTTGAGCCAATTTTCTGAGTTAGTAATTGCCAACTTTGCCAATCTTCCTCATGTAAACCATCTTCAATAGATACAATCGGATATTGGTCAACCAACTGACCTAAATAATCAATAAACTCAACAGGACTATGGGGTTTACCATCATAAACATATTGGCCATTTTTGTAAAATTCACTAGCAGCCACATCTAAAGCCAAGGCTACTTCTTCACCAGGCTTATAACCAGCTTGTTTAATCGCTGCTACCAACAATTCTAAAGCTACTTGGTTAGATTCTAGATTAGGTGCAAAACCACCTTCATCACCCACACCCGTCAGCAAACCTTGATCATCTAACACCTTGCTGAGAGTAGCAAATACTTCCGCACCCCAACGCAAAGCTTCCTTAAAAGAAGGAGCGCCAATGGGGACAATCATAAACTCTTGAAAGTCTACATTATTAGCTGCGTGCGCTCCACCATTGATCACATTCATTAAAGGGACAGGCAATAAATTCGCCAAAGGTCCACCTAAATAGCGATAGAGAGGAATACCTAAAGACTCCGCACCAGCCTTTGCAGCAGCCAAGGAAATGCCCAAAATTGCATTTGCTCCCAAATTGGCCTTATTGGGTGAACCATCTAGGGAAATCATCAATTTATCTAGGGCTTCTTGGTTGAGAGCATCCAAACCTAGTAACTTAGGGGCTAGTACCTCATTGGCATTCTGGACCGCCTTGAGTACGCCTTTACCCCCATAACGGCTTTTATCACCATCACGCAATTCATGAGCCTCAAATGACCCTGTAGAAGCCCCGCTGGGAACTTGTGCCAGTCCGATAGCGCCATTAGCTAAGTGTACCTCGGCTTCGATGGTTGGTCTACCCCGTGAGTCGAGGATTTCGCGGGCGACAATGGCTTCAATAGCAGTATCTAGAAATTTCGTCATTTCTGATTTATCCTTAATTCTCGGTGTGCGCTGGGGGTTTAACCTTTACAGTTTACTAATAACCCAATCGTTAGCTTATGCCGATAACAGAATTTTTTGCCTGAGATTAAAGAAGATTTCCGACTTTGCATGATCTCAGGGGAAATTTGATAAGTTTCTGATCACGTACCGTGGCATTATCCATAACCTGGAGAATGGTAATGAATGTATAAATTACTTCATTTAACTACTTGATTAATTTTTTTTAAGCTTTTAACCGTATAGTTCCATAAGGGGACAGATAGTTGTATTTTATATAAATGTAAAAACTAATATCAAGACTTTTAGCAACAATGCTCTAACGCTGACAATATCCATAGCTAAGTTAATGTTACAGCAAATCTTAGTTGCTGGTAAGCATAAAAACGCAATTACCATCAAATAGCCTATGACTGAAAATGATGAACAGGAATTTAATAAACTACTAGCAAAATCTGATAGTGAGTTGATTAAGGACATTCTTGAATACAATCAAATTTCATCTCTTGTATTATCTGGAGTCCTAACCGTAAACCCAGGTAGTCGTTATGGACATTTTAAATCTGTTCTTGATCATAACGGACGAAAAATAAAATATCCTAATGGTGATCATATTGATTATGTATTTATTTACGATCCTTATGAATTAGAAAAAGATGAACGGTATTATTTTCAGTGTGAATTAGCCAGCCTAAAGGAAAAGAGAAAAAGGAACAATCCTTATTTATTAAAAACTACTGTTGATAGAGTTCAACAGGGAGAAAAATTAAATAGTCTTGTCAAAGCCATAGAGGAAAAGAATTATGAAATTAACGAACTAAATCAGACAATTAAATATTGGGAGGAAACAATCGCTCAAAAAATCACCGAAATTTCAAAAAATGAGAGTTTCATATCGGAGTTAAGTGAAAAAATAGAGTTCAATAAAATACAACTTGACAAAATAAAAAATCAAAAAACGGAAATGGAAAACACCATAAAAATTCTCCAGCAAAGGATTAATATTTGCCGAAAATTAGAGTTTTTGAACGAGGAGGAGGAAAGACAGTATATTTCACTATTCAGAGAAAAATACGTTATTCCTAGTAATTATTTAAGTTTTGAAAACGAATTAGAAAGTAGTTTTGTAAAATTAGCAGATCATGTACATCAATATTTATTTCATCAGAAAAAGCTGATTTATACAAGATTTCAGATCAGAAATTTTCTGACCCTATTAAGAACAAATGATTTAATTGTTTTGAGTGGTTTGTCAGGTTCGGGTAAAACCCAAATTGTCAAAGCATTTGCGGAAGCATTGGGTGGAGTTGCCAAGATTATACCTGTTAAACCTAATTGGACAAGTTCAGATGATTTGCTGGGATATTATAACCCTATTCAGATGTCTTTTCTGCCCACACCTTTCACAGAAGCAATAGTAGAGGCTATTCACAATCCAGATCAATTATATCTCATTTGCCTAGATGAGATGAATTTAGCAAGAGTTGAATATTACTTTGCAGATTTTCTTTCAAAATTAGAAGAACGCAGTAATGAACCAGAAATTGAATTATATGCCAAACATGAAGAAGAATTATTCATATCAGAATTTAAGACTTTATTAAACCTGCTTGAAAACATTGCTAAGGATATTGAAATAAAATCTTGGCAGGACTTTTTAAACAATGATGAGGCAAGAACGCGCTTTTTAGAAATTTTTGGTAACAATGAAAAAGAATCGCTTTTGCAATTACACACCAAAACCAAAAGACGTTTAATGGATATTTTGAAATTTCCATCTACTATCAAGATACCGAATAATGTCAGGTTTATTGGTGCTATTAATGTTGATGAAACCACAAATTACTTTTCACCTAAGATATTAGATCGTGTACACATTGTCAAGTTTGAAAATCCACTACTTTATGAACAAAAGGTAAAAACATTTTTTAAAAGTTCAGAATATGATCGGAAATTAGCACCAGTTTATGTTAACCCACTTGTTTTTTCTCAAAGGGAAGAATACCCTGCAATGGATGATTCCTACATTAGTATGAATTTAAAAGAAATAAATGAAAAATTTCTGTTACCTTTAAATATTGACTTTGGTATTAGGTCTATTCGTCAATCACTGAACTATGCTAAATTTAATCAGCAAGTTTATGAAAATTACAATAATAATGATAAAATTTCCCTAAATATAATCATTATTCAAAAAATCCTACCTCGCTTTTCCTTTGATAGTAGCCAAATTTCCCAAAATGGTAGTAGTAAATTAGAGATATTAGAACTTCTCGTTTCTCATCTCAAAACTCTGTTTAAAGATTATTACCATAAAACAGACGGTAGTGAAGAAATAGGTAAAGTCTCCGATGCTTTTATGTCGGAAATGATAAAAAAAGCCAAAAATAACCCTCAAATTGACTCTGAAATTAACTTTTTTGCATAATATAAAGGAAAGACATGATGAAAGATTTTGAAGTTTTAATGATTTCTGTTGAATGGGAGTCACGCGACAAATATTTAAGTATCACCAAAAGCGCAAGGCCATTGAAACCAACAATAAAACCTGCCAACATAAATACTTATGAATATGATATTGTTCTCTATACTCAAGAGGATGGTAAGTATTTTCAATTTTGTGTAAAAACACCGCACACACCCTTTTTAAAAGGTAGTGACGGCAAATATCATGAGTCTCTTTTTAATTTGAAAGATGATTTATGGATAATTAAAAGAGAATGGGAGATAGGACAAAGGGGAATTGGATATCATCATTGTCCTTCTATAAATACAATTGGTCAAATTGAAATTGGCATTTTAGACAATTTTATTTCAATTGATATAAATAGCAATATTCTGGATTTTGACTTTGAACAACTTAAAAATGATTTTGAGGGTGAATTATGGAATTTAATCACCTCCCAAAAATCAAAAATAACTTCTAGTAGATTAGAGTTAAAATACTATGATAAAATATTCCGTTATTCAGAAAGTAAGTCAATTATTGATTTTTTAAAAGCTTATGATGCAATTGAAACAAAACCTAAATCTGAATTATTAACCTCAAAAGGTATTGCCAAAATAGAGAAAGTAAAACCTATTGCTGAAACTTACAGAAAATTAGTAAGTATTGGTGGTAGTGCTAGGGTTTTACCTTCAAAAACATTTATTGAAAATTACGATATTTATGAAAATCGCTATTTATGTTTGATGTTAAATAGTATATATAAAATTGTTTCAAATAATATTAATTATACTAGCAAACAGTTAGAATCTTTGGAATTTAAAATAAATGATAAAAAGGCTAAAATTAAAATTTTAAATGATCCTAATCCTCAAGTTAATCAGGAAGAAATTATAGAAGAAATTTTATTACAAGAAAAAAAAGTGCAAAATATGGAGGAAGAATGGCAAAACATTAGTCGTAATATGCCATTTGATAGTCAACAGAAATTTTATACCCTAAGTATATACATTAAATATAAACATAAAAAATCCAATAGTGGGTTCTGGTGCAAAACCGATAAGACACCATTTTGTCTAATCAACTTTCCTTATGCGTGTTTAAATTATTTGGAAGAAGAACAAAAATATACATTTGAATTTTCTTTTATAAAAGATCGTGATATTAGAGTGGATAAAGGAAAGACTTACCCACAGTTCACGATAACGGGAATAAAAAAGATAGAACCCTATTTGATAGAAGTTGAAAAAAATATATTAAATCAACGACTCAATAATAAACAAAAATTAGAATCAAATAATTGGGTTCAAATATTAACACAAAAAGACATAAAAGAAAGAGAAAATCAAGTCAAAACTCTAGAGAATGATATCAAAAAACTTGAAAAGCAAATTAAAGACTTAGATGAATTTGTAAAAGAACAACAAAAATTATTACCATTAATAGAACAAAGAATAAGAAAGACATTTTTTAAAACTATTAAATGGCAAAATATTCAAGGTTTTACATCTTCAATGACTTTTATTCAAAATATAAGTTATCGAAACGCTTTAAATTCATATAAAGAAATATTAAAATCTGAGGGAATAGATTTGGAAGTTTTTGATCTTTATGAAAAAGCTACAACTTATGGTATGAGAGAAATACCTCAAATTTATGAATTATGGTGTTTAGTTTCTATAATTAAGACATTAAAAGAACCATACGGATTTCAATACAAATCACAGGATATTCGTACACTCCTAAAAGTTATTAATCCTGAGAATAATAATTTGAATAATCAGGTAACTATTAATTTTACAGGAAATTTGAATGGTAGAACAATTACTTTATATTATCAAAAAACACTCCCAAATAATAAAAGACCTGATTTTATCCTGGAAATATCCATTAATGATAGAAAAATTTATCTTGTGCTTGATGCTAAATTTAAAAATTATAATTACAAAAAATCTTTGAATTATGAGATAAAAAATTTAAATGATAAATATAGCGACACGGATTATTATGTTTTTATCTTACACCCCTGTAATGATTTAACTGGTGAAAAGAAACCAGTAAAAATGACAAATCATGGAGGTGATAAAATTTATTTTGGTGAAGAAGAAGATCAAAAACCTACATTTCCATTTCACAAATATGGATATATTACGCACAAACCAAATTTTACAGATAACCTAAAAAAATTAATTGGAATGGCTTTTGAGTATCTTTTAGAAAGTAATAAAAATGCAAACAATGGAACTACAAAAGATCCAAAACCTACTAATGATTTATTTTGTTTGAATTGTGGTAGTACCAGCGTAGATCTTCACCCAAAACAAGATGCAAAAAAATACACAGCAGACTGTAGAACTTGTGGACATCAAACACACATAAACTATTGCTGGAATTGTTCAACAAAATTATTTAAACATGGCTATTATTGGGACTATCATAAAACATCTGTTTGGAGTAGCTTTGATATTCATTGTCCCAATTGCGGTATGGCATTTGCAGATAAACCGTGAAATTTGCAGATAAACAGATTTTTGACATCTGACGCACCCTATTAATGACTGTGTTTTAAGCTACAGAAAAATTTGCAAATTGCCGATATTCAGGACGAATAAACCCTAAAACCATATCATCCTTTCCGTACCATCCCATTCAATGTAGATTTTACCATCAAAATTCGCAAATGAAACACCACTGCATGAACCTTACCTGTTTTATCCCAATTTGTAGTAAATATATCTATTATACAATCTCTCTAGGAGCAATACATAAGTATTTTTTCATTTTATATAATCAATATTTAATACATTAAATTATTTATTTACTGATTTTTGTTGTCATTCTGCTTCGTGAATAGTCCTAAAAAAGTAGTAAATTAAAAAGTGCATCTAGTAGCATTAAAATTTTGATTAAATCACCTGTGCGGAAAATCGTTATTGCTGGTAACTGGAAAATGTTTAAAACCCAGGCAGAATCCGCAGCCTTTTTAAGCGGATTTTTGCCTCACCTGGAGGAAACCCCCTCAATACGAGAAGTGGTATTATGTCCTCCTTTCACCGATTTAAGCTTGCTGTCCAAATTTTTGCATGGTAGCCGTGTAAATTTGGGGGCGCAAAACGTCCACTGGGAAGAAAATGGAGCATATACCGGGGAAATCGCCGCCCCTATGCTCACGGAAATCGGTGTGCGTTATGTCATTGTTGGACACAGTGAAAGACGACAATTCTTTGGGGAAACTGACGTAACTGTCAATCTCCGTCTCAAGGCCGCTCAAAAACATGGACTCACTCCCATTCTCTGTGTTGGGGAAACTAAACAACAACGAGACGCGGGGGAAACAGAATCAATAATTAGCACCCAGTTAGAAAAGGACTTGGTAGATATTGATCAAAACAACTTGATTATTGCCTATGAACCAATTTGGGCTATTGGTACTGGTGATACCTGTGAATCAAAGGAAGCAAATCGGGTAATTGGCTTAATTCGCAGTCAGTTGACTAATCCCCTAGTTCCTATTCAGTATGGCGGTTCAGTTAAACCGAATAATATTGATGAAATTATGGCACAACCAGAAATTGACGGCGCTCTTGTCGGTGGAGCTAGTCTAGAAGCTGATAGTTTTGCCAGAATTGTCAATTATCAATAATGGGGATTGGGGATTGGGGTAATTAGCAATTTGGAAAGTGTACAATGTATGACAAACTAACTATCGGAAATCACTGTTTTATCTGGGGAAAGCGGACTTATATCATGGGGATTTTAAATGTCACCCCTGATAGTTTTAGTGATGGTGGTAAATTTAATACTATCTCCGCCGCTTTAACCCAAGCACAAGCAATGGTTGCCGCTGGCGCTGATATCATTGATATTGGTGGACAATCAACTCGTCCAGGGGCGAAGCAAATATCAATAGATGCAGAACTTGAGCGGGTTCTATCTGTTTTGGAGGTGCTACGTCCAGTAGTTGATGTCCCTATCTCTGTAGATACAACGAGGTCTGAGGTAGCTAAGGCCGCTATCCAAGCGGGAGCAGATTTAGTCAATGATATTTCTGCTGGTACTTATGATCCAGAAATGCTGCCAACTGTGGCTAGTTTTAATGTGCCAATTATCTTAATGCACATCCGTGGAAAACCGGAAAATATGGCCAATTTTACAGATTATCAAGATTTAATAGGTGATATTTATAGCTTTTTATCCCAGAGAATTATTGATGCTATCCGGGCAGGAATTGACCCCAGTAAAATTATTATTGATCCTGGTATTGGTTTTGCCAAAAATAATGAGCAGAATTTAGAAATTTTCCGCCACTTGCGATCGCTCAAAACACTTAATACTCCGATTTTAGTAGGAGCATCTCGCAAGAGTTTTATCGGTAATATCCTCAACCAACCAGATCCAACATTACGGATTTGGGGAACGGCCGCAGCCTGTTGTGCAGCCATTTTTAATGGTGCAGATATTCTGCGAGTTCATGATGTTCAAGAAATGCAAGAAGTAACTCTGGTGACAGATGCCATTTTTCGTCATTCCTACTAATTACAGCAGTTTCCGATGTGATGAGGTACAAATATTAATCATAAAAATCTTGTGGTGCGGGCATCTTGCCCGCTAAAAGTGTACCTCATCTAGATAAAATACACCATATCAATTAGCTCCATTACCATTACCATTGCCGTTACCAGGGTTTTTAATGTGATTTTCTTGTACCGAATCAGAAATCAACTCTTGGAACATTTCCGTTGAGTTAGCAGGATCTACAAACACAATTTTGGCATTATTGCTTGCACCCAATTTCTCACTAGCATCTACGTAATCTTGGGCAACAAGATACCGTAAAATATCCTTACTTTCGGGATGAGAACGCAAGGCTTCAGAAATAATCTCTATAGATGTTTTAGTTCCTTTCGCCCTCTTCACCGCCGCCTCTTCTTCCCCTTCTGCGGCTAAAATCGCGGCTCGTTTTTTTATTTGCGCGTTCTGTTGCTCTTCCATTGATTTGCGTACAGTCTCCGGTGGGGTGATACTCTGAATATCTAATCGCGTGATTTCAACTCCCCATGTAACTGTAATTGAATTTAATGCCCCTAATACGGTTCTGTCTATCTGATCTCTAGACATATTAGTATCCTCTAAGGAATTTTGGGCGATATTTTCCCGGAGGGTAGTTGTGGCTATGTTTGCTAGAGACTGTTCTAGATCATCAATGGCATAAAAGCTTTTCTCAATATCTTTAATCCGCCAATAAACAATTGCATCTACTTCTAAGTAGATACCATCTTTAGTAATTACATTTTGCGGTTTAATATCTAAAAGCTGCTCTCTGGTTGTGTTTTCCATCACAATTTGATCAATGATGGGAACAATGAAACTCAGTCCAGGGTTAAGTTTACGATGATATCGCCCTAATCGTTCAACTAAAGCAACATTCCCTTGATTTACCATCTTTGCAGAGGCTAAGGCATAACCTACCAGAGCTAAAAATATAATCAAAATTATTGGGTCCATTATCTTCTCCTCTTTCAGCTTTGGGCAGAATTTATTTCAGGGTGATGGTTATACTGTATATTAACTAACTGTAAGTTTAAATGTCTTGAATGTATAGTTTTTGAATAAAAATTGTCAATAATCAACAGCAAAGAATGTTCAATCAAGATTTGATCAGCATTTCTATCCATTAAACTGTTTAAAGTCATGACGGACAAAATTTTCTTTGCTACTACATAAACAAGGTTTACCTATGGTTTGGCTTTAGTCAGGGATAGGTGGACTAAAACAAAATTCAAGTTTTTAACCCACGCACTATCTGGATTAGATCTGTGTAAAGGCGTTATCTGCCGGAATGTTTTTCCCCAACTTTATCTAAGAACATTGCCAAAGGCAATCATCTAGGTAGAATCATTTTAACACTTTGATTAACATTCCATCACATCCATTAAATAAGTATAACCACTCGGTTGAGTGATCGGTTTTTCTGGCAGAATAACCTGAAACCCTTGATTTACAATGATTCTTTCGTTAATTAACAGAAACATTCATAGCACAAGGCAAGAAGCACTCATGGAACACTAAAATCCTTATCTGTCTAATGGCAGTTTAGTCACGATAAAAATCTTGACATGGGATGATTTTGTAGTTATGGAAGTAGCGGATACTGGTATTGGTATCGTCTTTAATAGCGCAGCATGATCATCAGCTTTTATCATGACTCATAAAATTGAGGTTCAATCTCTTAGGGGATTATCTGCACTCACCGCAGGTAATCGCCTCAAACAAGAAGGATATAATGAGTTACCATCTACCCAACATCGTCAAATCTGGGAAATTGCCCTGGAAATCTTTCAAGAGCCAATTTTTCTGCTTTTATTAGGCTGTGGTATCATTTACTTATTTTTGGGTGATGCTCAAGAAGCTTTAATTTTGTTAGGTTTCATCTTTTTTATTGTCGGCATTAACTTATACCAAGAACAAAAAACAGAAAAATCACTAGAAGCACTACGGGATCTTTCTAGTCCCCGTGCATTAGTCATTCGTGATGGAAAACGTCAACGCATTGCAGGACGGGAAGTAGTGCGTGAAGATGTGATTGTTTTGTCGGAGGGTGATAGAGTTCCAGCAGATGCTGTGGTGATATGGTCTACCCATTTGAGTGTTGATGAATCCTTATTAACTGGGGAATCTTTACCTGTTCGTAAGCAATCTATCAGGGATACCACTGATTTAGAAAACACTATCAGAAGCAGCGCACAGCACCGTCCCGGTGGTGAAGATTTGCCTTTTGTCTATTCAGGAACCCTGATAGTTCAAGGTCAAGGAATTGCCCAAGTCTATGCCACGGGTATGCAAACAGAAATGGGGAAAATTGGTAAAGCCCTGCAAACTGTAACACAGGAAGACACGGTTCTGCAACGGGAAACTCGCAGAATTGTCAGTAAATTGACCTTTGTAGCGATCGCTATCTGCGTGGCTGTGATCGTTATTTACGGTGCATCTAGGGGCGATTGGCTACAAGGAGTTTTGGCAGGTTTGGCACTGGCTATGGCAATTTTACCTAATGAAATTCCTGTAGTATTGGCAATTTTCCTGGCTTTGGGGGCTTGGAGATTTTCCCAGTCCAGGGTTTTAACTCGGCGTGTCCCTGTGGTAGAAACACTGGGTTCTGCGACTGTTCTTTGTGTAGATAAAACCGGAACACTGACTTTTAACCGGATGTCAGTTCAGCAATTATTTGTATATGAATCTACAAATTTAACACCGCAATTTTACGATGTTGCCCTGCATGAACAAGAACCACTACCAGAAACTTTCCATGAATTAATTGAATTTGGGATTTTAGCCAGTCGCAAAGACCCCTTCGACCCCATGGAAAAAGCCCTAAAACAAGTGGGTGATGACTATTTAGCCAGAACAGAACATTTACATCAAGACTGGGAAATACTGCGGGAATATCCCCTTACAGGTGAATTATTGGCCATGTCCTGTGTGTGGCAATCTCCAGAGGATAAATTAATAGTTGCTACTAAAGGATCTCCCGAAGCGATCGCAGATTTATGTCATTTTAATGACCAGCAAATCCAAGACCTGCAACAGCAGATTAATCAAATGGCCAGGGCTGGTTTGCGTGTTTTAGGTGTAGCAAAAGTCATTGGACAACATCAAAAAAACAAAACCCTCAAGTCTCTTCCCCAAGCCCAACATGACTTTGAATTTGCCTTTTTGGGACTGCTAGGTATGGCCGACCCCGTGCGTCCAACTGTAGCCCCAGCTATTGCCGAGTGCTACACCGCTGGTATACGAGTAGTAATAATTACAGGAGATTACCCCGCCACAGCCCAAAATATTGCCCGCCAAATTGGGCTAAAACCTGCCACAGAAGTGATTACCGGGGCAGAACTAGAAACAATCCCAGAAGGTGAATTACTGTCTCGCATTCAAACCGTGAATATCTTTGCGCGGGTTGTTCCAGAACAAAAATTACTGATTGTCAATGCCCTGAAACGCTGCGGTGAAATCGTGGCCATGACCGGAGACGGGGTAAATGATGCCCCAGCCTTGAAAGCCGCAAATATTGGCATTGCTATGGGTGAACGGGGAACAGATGTCGCCCGTGAATCTGCGGATTTAGTATTGTTAGATGATGATTTTTCTGCTATTGTCCAATCTGTCAGGCTAGGACGGCGAGTATTTGATAACCTGAAAAAAGGTATGGCTTATACTTTGGCGGTTCATATCCCCATTGCGGGAATGTCTTTGATTCCAGTAATATTTCATTGGCCGCTGGTGCTATTGCCTATTCACATTGCTTTTCTACATTTAATTATTGACCCCGCTTGTACTATAGTATTTGAAGCCGAACCAGAAGAAACCAATATCATGCACCGTCCACCACGTAATCCTAGAGAGTCGTTATTTAGCCGTCGGACCTTGAAATTAGCACTTTTGCAAGGGGTAAGTGTGTTGGTGGTGCTGCTGGTTGTATTTGCTGTGGCTTTTTATTTTGGACATGGAGAATTTGATGCCCGCACTCTAGCTTTTACTACTCTCATTGTCTCGAATTTGAGTATGATATTAACTAATCGTTCTTGGTCGCGGACTATTCCCGAAATGTTACACACTCCTAATGCAGCACTTTGGTGGGTATTGGGTGGTGGTGTGGTGTTTATGGGACTGGTGCTTTATGTTCCTTTGTTACGCCATTTATTTCGGTTCTCTTTTCTGCATTTTGATGATTTATTAGTTAGTCTTATTTCAGGGGTGTTTAGTATTTTGTGGTTTGAGGGACTCAAAGTTTGGCGACGCAGATATTCATAATCATCCGCTTATCCAATTTTAAATGGCTTGGGATTGTTTAATTTGTTGGTAATGGGTATGAGTATGTCCGGTTTGTTTAATCAAAAGCAAAAAGTTAATCTTAACAATTGAAGAATTATTGAACGCAGATAAACGCAGATAAACGCAGATGAATTAATGGATTTACTTGACTTCTGTTACTCGCCAGCTTAGTTTTAGGTTAACCCAGAAATTCCAAATTGTGGCCACTGCGATCGCTATTAATTTGGCTATATACTGGTTCATACCTAAGTTATTGTAAAGAAAATTGACTACTAATGTTTGGATGATTATCCCAGCTAAACAGACTATATTGAACTTCAAGAATCTTTTGAAACGCTGTCGCTTTCCTGTCTGTTTTCGGGAAATATCCCCAAATGTCCACAAATCATTCCAAAGAAAATTATTGAGAATTGCTATTTCGGCGGATAAAATTGTACTGCGAGTTAACCCTAAATTGATCACGGTACGCATGAGGTGAAATATGGTTAAATCTACAAATACGCCACTCAATCCTACTGCACCAAAACGGAGAAATCGCCCAACAGGAAAGTTGACTTTTTGACTAATTTTTCCTATTCTCCCAGTAGATAACCGTAATCTGATTAAATGTTGAATATAGTCTACATATTGTTTCCATGTGACTTTGCTTTCTCCTTCTGTGCGTTCCCGGAAGATGTAACCAGCTTCACCAATTTCCCCAATTTGTCCCCGGCCAATGACTTCTAAAAGAATTTTATATCCTATGGGATTAAGTGTAGTATTAGCGATCGCATTTCGTCTTACCATAAAATAACCACTCATTGGGTCAGATACTCTACCCACAACTTCTGGTAAAATTACTAGTCCCAATACCTGCGCCCCACGGGATAAAAAGCGTCTAATTACACTCCAGCTACTCACACCACCACCCTCGACATGACGACTAGCTACTGCTAAATCTGCTCCCTGTTCAATTTTCTGCCATAATTGTGTCAGCACTTCTGGAGGATGTTGCAAATCTCCATCAATTACACCTAATATACTCCCTCTGGCCACTTGCCAGCCACGAATTACCGCCGAAGATAGTCCCCGTTCTTCTTGACGACGCATTACCCGCAATTGGGGATAATCTGGTATGAGATTTTCCGCTACTTCCCATGTCCGGTCTGGGCTATCATCATCCACTACAATTAGTTCATAATTACCAGGAATAGTCTTATCCAATAACCCACTCAAGATATTAACTACATTTTCGATATTGTCACGCTCTTTATAGGTAGGAATTACTATAGATAGCAGCATGATATTGTTTTCGTTCTTAGGGTCTGGTGTCAGTTCAGAAATTCTCAATGCACCACAGGGAACTGGTAATAGGGAATTTGATGAGTTTGTATTCATAAGCTACGTGGTAAATCTTAAATTGCCAAATTGTCTGTATAAAGCTTAATTTTCCATAGAGTATCATACACTTAATATGATCAAAACAAAGGGATATTGAGATTAAGGGTAAAGATGCACCTATTCGGTGAAAAGTATACTGCTATAATTAAAGAGATTTTAAATTTTAGATAACCTATTGAAAATAATCAGGTAAGAGCAATGGCTTATAGTGATTTTAGCTTAACTAAGTTTAGGAATAATTTTCATATTACAATTAATGAAGAAGCTGATTTATTTGCTACCGTAGAACCTATAGAAATCAGCGAAAAGTTAACTAACACTTTAGAAGAAACTACAGAACTCGCGTTAGCAATAAATACGGAAAAAGCACGTTCAGAAATGATTATTACGCCAATTTTATTAGAAGTTAGACGTAAAGCTAATTATCAAATTAGTTTATTTTCTGGTACGGATTTTAATGTTGATATTGAGAGAGGTTTAAATGGTTATTGTGATTTTGTTATCAGTCGTTCTAAGGAACAGTTAACAATTAATGCTCCTGTAATAATTATTGTAGAAGCTAAAAATGAAAATATTAAAGGTGGTTTGGGTCAATGTGCAGCAGCAATGTTAGCAGCACAGTTGTTTAATGAACAGGAAGGTAATGAAATTAAAACTATTTATGGGGCTGTGACAACTGGAGATATATGGAAGTTCTTGAAGTTGCAAGGGACTGATATATTTATTGATTTGAATAATTATTATATTCAGGAGTTAAACAAGATTTTAGGTATTTTGTGTCAAGGTATTGAGGGTTAAATTTAACTTGATCAATATTATCTATTGATATTGGTTCTCCTTTCAATTTATTATAAAACTTAAATAAGTCGTTTATATTTGATTGATCACCAATGACTAATATAACTGTTGATTCTATTCTTGAGTCTGCTTTAACAGATACTAATATATCCCCGGATGATGGTGTATTTTTATTAAAACAAACTCACCCAGAAGCAATTACACAAATTCAAGCTACAGCAGACCAATTACGACAAAAACAAGTCGGAAATACGGTTACTTACGTTATTAACCGAAATATTAATTTTACTAACATTTGTGAACAACATTGTAGTTTTTGTGCATTTCGCCGCGATGATGGTGATCAGGATGCTTACTGGTTAAATTGGGAGCAGATTTTGTCAAAAACTACAGATGCAGTGCGTCGAGGAGCAACGGAAATATGTATGCAAGGAGGACTACACCCAGAAGCGCGAATAAATGGCAAGTCTTTAACTTACTATCTGAAACTGGTAGAAACCATCAAAAACGAATTTCCTCACTTACATTTACACGCTTTTTCACCCCAGGAAATCCAATTTATCGCCAGATTAGACGGAATTTCCTATACTGATGTCATTATAGCTTTGCGAGATGCTGGTGTCGGTTCTATGCCCGGAACAGCCGCAGAAGTATTAGATGATGATGTGAGACGGGTATTATGTCCAGAAAAGATTAATACAGCAACTTGGTTAGAAATTGTCAGTACAGCCCATCAATTAGGTGTACCTACTACTAGTACCATATTATCTGGACATATTGAAACTCCAGAACAACAAATTGGACATTTAGAAAAATTGCGATCGCTCCAACAAAAGGCAATAGCAACAGGATATGCTGCTAGAATTACTGAATTTATTGTTTTACCATTTGTGGGACAAGAAGCACCCAAATCCTTACGCAGACGGGTAGGAAGGGATCAACCAGTGTTAACTGATTCCCTGCTGTTAACCGCTGTCGCCAGAATTTACCTGGGAAATTATATACCCAATCATCAACCAAGTTGGGTAAAATTAGGACTGGCTGGGGCTACAACGGCCTTAAATTGGGGTTGTAATGATCTCGGTGGGACTTTAATGGAAGAACATATTACCACCATGGCCGGGGCTATAGGTGGTACTTGTATGGAAGTAGAAACGTTACAGAATGCCATAACATCTATAAACAGACCTTACCAGCAACGAGATACTTTATATCGAGTCATGGAAAATTGGGGAGAACTGATAATAGAGAACTGATAATTTTTAGTAACTATACCGATTCAAGATAGGATAGACGTGATTTAGTTTTTTTTACTTAATGCTTATGAAAAGCTATTGGTCGCGTCTGCTTTCTTTAGTTTTAGTTTTAGTTATCGGCTTAATTGGCTGTAGTGGTAGTCTTGATAGTTTAACTGGGGATTATCGTCAAGATACCTTAGCTGTGGTCAATACTTTGAGACAAGCTATAGAATTACCACAAGGTTCTCCTGAACAGGCCGCCCTACAAACAGAAGCCCGTCAAAAAATTAACGATTTTTCAGCCCGTTACCAGAGAAATAGTGCTGTTGCGAGTCTTAGCTCTTTTACAACCATGAGAACAGCCCTCAACTCCCTTGCGGGACATTATAGTTCTTATCCTAACCGTCCCGTTCCTGAAAAACTCAAAAAACGTCTAGATGCAGAATTTAAAAAAGTAGAAGCATCATTAAAACGTGGCGCTTAATTTAAACTGCGAGGATTGTTTTTTGATCACTAAAATTAAATATAGGAATCCTCAATAATTTCTTAACAACAATATCCCCGACTTCTTAAATAAGTCGGGAATATGAAATTCCTAACTTTCAAAAAATCAAATAGGAGTCCCATAATGACTCAAGTAAAAATTAAACTCACCGTTGAAGAATTTCTCGCACTTCCTGAAAATGATACTACTTATGAGTTTGTTGACGGTGAAGCTATACCTAAATATAAAAATCAGCAAATGTCTCCTAAATTTTTTCATGGCTCAACCACAGGAGCATTATTTATAATATTATCTACATGGGCGCAAGCAAAAGGTCGCGTTGTCGTGGAATGGGCTATCAAATTAACTAAAAATCAAGAAATTTGGATACCCGTCCCTGATTTA
>NZ_KE384601.1:63275-66758 GCF_000426905.1 Dolichospermum circinale AWQC131C | reverse complement strand
CCCGATGTTATGAGGTACAAGAACCCCACCCCCAACCCCCTCCCCGCAAGCGAGGAGGGGGCTATGATGTATTTGACATCATTAGGAAACGCCATGTCATACATCAATTAATCATTAGTAATCTTTTTTCTAAATAAAGCCCTATATACTGGTTCACCTTTATTGAAGGTGGCTATTTCCCGTTCTGTGGGAACTGGAAGGGGATTTTCCGCTAACCATGTTGTTGTTCCTAGCTTTTCAAATGCAGGATGTTCGTCAAAGCGATCGCACATTTCCTCTGCTACAAATTGTATATCAGATTGGAGAAAAACAACACCACCCACAGCTAAATAATTGGCTAATTCTATTACCAATTCCGGTTGGACTACCCGACGTTTCGCGTGACGATTTTTAAACCAAGGATCAGGAAATTGAATTGTTACTTTTTGTAATCTTCCTGATGGTAAATTGGATAACAAAGAAACTAGGGAATTATTCACATTCGCAAACATATAATGTAAATTTTTTAAACCCATTTCGTCGCGGATTCTATTGGCTTCTACTACTAACGGTTCTCGAATTTCTAAGCCTAAAAAATTCCAATTTGCTTCTATTTGCGCCATTTTCAAAACAAATCTACCCCTAGCACAACCAATATCTAAATGTAGTGGTAGGTTTGGTTGTGTATAAATACTTTCCCAGTCTGGAGAAGCGGTTGGGGTTTGAAATTTACTCGCAAGGGGGTTAACGTGCTGACGAACTCGAACAGGTGACAAAATTTACTCTCCTAAAAAAACAAAATCTTTAACAAATGTATACAAATATTATTAAGTCTAAATATTCCCACACTAGTATACACAGTCAGGGTTATACTTTGAGAATAATAATTTTTTCCAACTAGATTTTTAACATTTTCTTAACCCAATGAAACTCAATTTTCGGTTTGCTATAGTTAGCGATTTACACATTGCGCTTCCTGAAACTATTTGGGATCACCCTAGTCGTTTTCATTTGGTAGAGGTAAGTGTTCCGGCTTTTGATAGTGTTTTAGCACATTTAACCCAATTAGATTTAGATTTTTTGTTGATCCCTGGAGACCTAACCCAACATGGTGAATCAGTAAATCACAAATGGTTACAAAATAGGTTATCTCAATTACCTTTTCCATCTTACGTGATTCCTGGTAATCATGATATACCTGTTTTGATGGCTAATGAACAATCAATTAGTTTTGCAGATTTTCCCTATTATTACCAACAGTTTGGTTATAAAAATCCCCAACAACATTATTACAATTGTCAGATATTCCCAGGAGTGAGATTAATCGCTCTTAATTCTAACTCATTTAATGATCAAGGTCAGCAAATAGGCAGGTTAGATAATCAACAACTTCAATGGTTAAAAGGGGAATTAGCAGCAATTGGGGATGATTTAGTTTTGGTAATGATTCATCATAATGTGGTTGAACATTTACCGAATCAGTCTTGTCATCCCATGGCGAATCGTTATATGCTAGAGAATGCAGCAGAACTGAGGCAATTATTACAACACTATGGAGTTAAGTTAGTATTTACAGGACATTTGCACGTTCAAGATATCGCTTGTTCCCAAGGGATATATGATATTACTACTGGTTCTTTAGTCAGCTATCCTCATCCTTATCGGGTATTGGAATTTAACCGAGATGAATTAGGTAGGGAATCTTTACAAATTGTTTCTCATCGTGTAGAATCAGTACCAGATTTTCCCAATTTACAAACACTATCACGAAAATGGATGGGCGATCGCTCCTATCCGTTTGTACTCAAATTATTAACTTTACCTCCCCTGAGTTTACCATTAGACCAGGCACAAATATTAGCGCCCGGTTTACGTGATTTTTGGGCGACTATTGCCGATGGTGATGCTATGCTTGAATATCCCCATTTCCCCATTCATGTCCGTCGTTACATCGAAGAATATAGCGCGGTTAATGGTGGGAACACAGCTTTCATTGATAATCACAGTACGCTTTTAATTGGGAAATAGGTAATGGGTAATGGGTAATGGGTAATGGGTAATGGGTAATGGGTAATGGGTAATGGGTGATTTTTTTCTTTCTCCTAACTCCTGAATCCTAACTCCTATTCTTCAAGAGAACGACAAATAGCAAATACAGAAGTATAACCATGTAAGAAAGTTCTACCACTTACAGGACCGATTTCACCACCGCAGAAACAGCCACCAAGGGGTATATCATGGAGATAACGGCTAAAAAGTTGGGAATCAAAATTAGGTTGGCCATAAAGTCCTGTTCCCCGTCCTAAACAGGTAAACATCAAAGCCCCGACGGGAGACGGTTGACTAGTATTTTCATTTTCATTTTGATATTCTTGGAGTAGATTTTCTAAATCTTGGGACGAAGCTTGCGCTTCCCGCAAGTGAAATTGTAACCTTTGACCGGCACGAATGCGATCGCTAATGGCGATCGCCCCAGCTTTAGGGTCTACCCCCAAAATATTACGAATTAAAAAATCCCCCGAATGTAAATTCATTCTAAATTCATCCATTGCTAAACCGACAAATAAAGAATGTTGTGCTAAAGTTCGATCTTCTTCACTCAAACTACTAATTAAATTTCGCAATACCATTAAAGGCACTTTTTCATCCAACTCTAAAATAATATTCCGTTCCGCTTTAGTGACCTGTAATGGTTGACCAATGGGACGACAACCTTGGGACACAATAGTATCTAAGACGATATTGCCAGTTAAAGCTATACCTACCGTACCTTCTCGACATAACTTATCATTACAAAATAAACCCACAGGACCATTCATAAAGCCGCTGCTGGCCTGTCCTCCTACCACCACCGAACCTGGATAAGCAAAATCTAACCCCTGCAATAGATCATTAGTTGCTGAACCAAAAGGACTGGACAAGAGAATAAATTGGGGTACTGGTAACGGTGGTACACCCACTAAATCAATCCAAGCATTGGGGGAACTATCAGAATCTGGCAATTCTTCGGCTAAAATATGAAAAGGTCGGATTTTTACACCGGGAAGATGGGCTAAAGTCAGACTTAGGGCGGGTTCTGCTTCTATTTCTTCCGTTTCTCCTGTCTGTTTCCTGCCAATTACACCCCCTGCACTACAACCAATTAATATAGGTACGGAAAGTTTTTCTGCCAATAAAGGTAAAAGCCTTGTATACTCACTCATAAAGGCAGAAGAAATGAATACCAGCCCTAAATCCGCTGGTGCTGTTAAAGATGCCACAGCTTGTTCTATGACATCGTTAATAGCCGCTTCTAAGGAAGAACGGGTTGATAAAGCATTTGTCCACTGCATTTGATCAGCCATGAGTTTTTGGTGTGTTTCTGTTTTGAGCTTAGTTGAATATTTTAACTAAGTTTGTCACTTGGTTGGTGATTAGGGAACAGGGAACAGGGAACAGGGAACAGGTTTTGGACAACTTTACTTTTCTTTACTTATGTCGGTTTTTTTCCCTCACCTACTTACA
>NZ_KE384601.1:50920-63141 GCF_000426905.1 Dolichospermum circinale AWQC131C | reverse complement strand
AAGACTTACTCAACTGTCACAAAAAATGATCATCCTTTATTTGTAGTCAGGGCTTTAGCCCTGTGTTCTCATAGTTGATCAAATTACCTCACCCCAGTTTTAAAGCTAACTTATGTTTTTGGAATTGTAAAGTTTAATTGCAAAAATTTCCAATTCAATTTAAAGTTGTTATCCTAATAATTGAAGCCGATCAGGCTTCCCTGGCAGATAAAACAGCTAGAGAGAAGAAAAGAGAAGTAACACAAGTTAAGCAAGAGGTAAAATCGCTGTTTAATTCACATCTGTCTAGTCAACAGACAACGACACCCGACGCGAAAGCTGATATTCCCTGAGATGAATGAAAATCAGGGGGCGCTGTTACTGGTTTCCATCACTTGTTTATCGAGTTGGTGAAAGGTAGTACATCCCTGGCTAGAGTCAACAAGAAAGGGGAATCAACAGGCTAGTAGATGTGGGTGTTGTTGTTTGTTTATAACTTTGTACTAAAATTGCATAGCAAAAGTCAAATATTAGTGAAATAATATTAGTGAAATAATAGTAAATCACAAAAATCTAGTCAAATGTAGTTATTTGTCTACATTTGTGAGGTAAGAATGTGATGTGATATAAATATCTCTATTATCTTTATTAATGTAAATTTATGCCTAGAACTGCAAGTGAATATGCTGTTTTTCTGCTTTTAGACGGTGGACATCGAGAAGAGGTGCGTTTTCCTACTATTCAAGAATTTCAAAAGTGGTACAGTGGTGAACTTGTGCCAAAATCTACTTCTAACGATTTTATTAGCGTACCGATTAAGAATATTCAGGGAGAATATATGGTGATACGTCCGTCTAAAATTGCGGGGATTAGAGTAGAACCTGTTTTTAATTCGAGTATGGAAAGATGATGAGAAAAAACCTGACTTTATTTGCTTTCACTCTGGGAATTGCTTTTATAAATCCATTTTCGTCAGTTTTCGCCCAAATTCCGATTCCACAGCCGATAGAAGTCCCTCCGGCTACTCCCGAAACACCACCCGCAAGTTTACCACCGCTACAAAGGGTAGATATAGATACTGTTTGTACTCCTCAAAATTGCTTAGGTTGGGACGAACAACTTTGGGGTCAACAAGGAGATAAACAAGCATTGCTGACCTCTATAGATAACAGTTTACGTTATCTGGAAAGCAATAGAGCGATCGCAGTCTATGAAACTTACCCAATTCCAGAAATTACTTTAGATCGGGTACGTCGGAGTTTGGTAAGATTTCGGGAAGTGGTAATTAGTTCTCAGTCAGCAGCAGAATTACAGGCCGCTGTGCGTCGGGAGTTTGTCTTTTACCAGTCTATAGGCAATGATAATAAAGGGACTGTGAAATTCACAGCTTATTATGAACCTGTGTATACTGCTAGTCGAGTCAGGACTTCTGTATACAAGTATCCTCTCTATCGTCTACCCAAGGACTTTCAGAAATGGCCAAAACCCCACCCGAAACGGATTGATTTGGAAGGGAAAAATGGTTTACTAGGTAATAGAAGCAGATTAAAGGGTTTAGAAATTCTCTGGTTTAGTAATCGTTTAGAACCATACATGATTCATATCCAAGGTTCTGCCCAAATTAGATTAACTAATGGCCAAAGAACATCTGTTGGTTATGCTGGAGGAACGGATTATCCTTGGACAAGTATCGGTAAAGAATTGGCAAAAGATGGTAAACTACCTTCTATAGGTTTAACTATGCCGAAATTAATTAGTTATTTCCGGCAAAATCCTAGACAGTTAAGCAATTATTTACCACGTTGGGAAAGGTTTGTTTTCTTTGCGGAAACTAACGGTAGACCTGCTACGGGTAGTCTTCTCCTACCTGTAACTGCTGAACGTTCTATTGCTACAGATAAATCTATCATGCCTCCGGGAGCATTGGCACTAATTGTCAATTCTTTTCCCTATCCTAATAGAAGTGGCAAGTTGGAATCTCGTCTAGTGAACCGTTTTGTTTTAGATCAGGATACCGGTAGTGCAATTAAAGGACCAGGAAGGGTTGATTATTTTATGGGTTCTGGTCAATTAGCTGGCGATCGCGCTGGTATTTCTGGCGGTAATGGTTTACTATTTTATTTATTACTAAAAGAGTAAGCAATAGCCAAGAGGCAAGAGAAAAACCTTATTTTCTGCCTCTTGGGGATGGTGTGTCAATCTTTACTTAATAAGGTGGATAATCAAGTTCATCATCATCTGCATAAACATAGGAATTGCTAATACCAGCCATTTCTGCTTTAGAAGTTTCTGGTTTAACTACTTCCTTGCCAAATTCTTTGTATTCTTCAAAAGCTTTATGAATTATTTCCGATTCTGGGGAATCTGAAGCAATCATATAATCTGTAAAGTTTGAGACTGTAGGATGTTTATAATCTACAGTTGAAGCTACTAAGGCTGTATTCGGTTCAATTCCTCTTTCTTCTGCTTCAATTATCGGGCAATAAATGCCATGGGCATGAAATAATGGTCCTTTGGGAGTGACTGGTTTTTTTTGAAACCCAGCATAAGCTTTTTCTAATTCTCCCGCAAAACCGCCTGTAATTCTCCCTTGTTGATATTCTGCGTAATTTTTCCCAAAACTAGCACAAGCTGAACCACTCAGAGTTAATTGTAATGGTGATTGGTGCAAAAACTTTTTATCTTCACCGACTAAAAAAATTATATGGCGGGTAAAGGTTTTAAATTTCAGTTTATCCGCTAAAAAAGCATCGTAATTATCTTTAAAAGTTCCTAATTTAATTCCCGTTTCTCTGTCTTTCACAGATAATGGACCACGACGGACTATAACTAGTCTGGGCGTAGTTGTCAGAAATACTGTATCTACTTCTCCAGAACTAAAGGTGTGCTGTATCTCTTGCCAATTATCATCGGGTTTGAAACCAACAGCTTGGGCATTATCCAACTTAATCGCTAAACCATAACTTTGTAAACCCTCTTCCCCATAGCGAGGACTGATCATTTGACACCAAGGGACTACTTGGGACGGTGGGGCGTTAAATTTTTCGTCTTCAAAGTCAAATTTGGCAGATGCTTTCATGATTTTAGAATATCAAAGTGTTTAATTTTATGACTTTATCTTTTGTACCATATAGTGGCACTAGTTAGATCCAGAGTATCAGCTAAGGCGGTTAAGGGTTAAGAGGTTGTTTAAAAAATCCTTTAGATAAGCTAAAATAAGTATCAGAGAGTATTGTCTACTAAAGCGGTTTGGAAGCCCACAGCCATACCATTATCCTCTCAAATAGAAAGATTAACATAAAAATAAAGCGATCGCTCACCATAATTCAGAAAAAAATCGCTTTATTACTTTGTTATTTATATCATCAAATTCCGTCTATTGACGAGTGATCACCAAATTTGAAGTTAGGGTAATATTTAAATCTTGTTCTGGTCTGAGGACAAAAACATCGGCTTTTTGTTTCCGTAATAATACACTAGCTAAAGCCCCCGCTGCTGCGCCACCAACAGGTTCTAAAACTTCAATTTTCTTGTTACCTGTTACCAAAGAAATCAGAGTAGCAGCGCCCGCACCTATAGCCGCATCTGTTAATATTTGACCAGTGCTTGATCCTTTGGTAATTGTTTCCGTTTGGGTGATAGTTTTAGAGTTAGCAAAAATCTGTAATCGTTGTCCAGAAGGAAATACTAATTCTCTGGCTACAAAGCGCACACCTTGACGATTATTATTAGTAGATACCCCATTTAATGTTACTGGTTGTAACTCACCAATAACTTGAGTATTAGCAGGAATTAGAAGATTTCTGTTACTATCAGTAATATTGTCAGCTATTTTCAAAGTTAAGGCTAATTTTTCCCCCGGTTTGACAATAACTTTCTCTTTTTCGTAGGTAACAGGTAAAGTTACATTAGCGGGGATACTAATTGTCCGCGACTGATTGAGATTAAATCCTTGGGCAAAAACAGGATTAAATGATAGTATAGGCATAGCTATACCTGTTGTCATGGCTATGGCCATAAGTGCAGCGGTACTAGATTGCCAACGCATAGAATTATTCATGATAGGATTGGATTGTCAATAGTATATGATAGGTGAGATGACGTGGATTAACTCAGATAGTTTCTGAGCCGTTCCTATATTATTGCATTTTTTTTAAATCAATGATCATTTCTGATTTTTAATTTGGATTTCGATCAAATTTATTGGGTTACGCTGTTGTAACCCAACCTAGAAAATATTTGCTAATTTGCTAATTAATTACTGGTTTCCAAATCCTTTACCTTTGCTGTTAGAGGGAACACAAAGACAATTTTCTAACTGCTGAAGTAAGGTTTTGCTATCTAAATTTTGACCAATTAGCACTAGCTGATTTTGCTTTTTGTTTTCATTTTTCCATTGATCATCATCAATAGTAAAGCGTTTACCGCAAAGATGGAAAATATGACGTTGAGGACTTTCCTCAAACCACATAATTCCTTTAGCACGGAAGACATTTATAGGTAATTGATTATCTAGAAAATATTGAAATTTTCTAATAGAAAAGGGTTTATCACTTTGGAAGGAAATAGAGGTAAAACCGTCATTTTCTAAGTGGTTAGAATGATCATGATGATGATGATCATGATGATGTTCATGATGTTCATGTTCACAACTGGAATGATCATCATGTTCATGTTCACAATGGGAATGATCATCATGTTCTTTTGCGTGGTCATCAAAGTATATATCAGATTCAAACAAACCGACACTCAGAATTAAAGGAAGTGGAACTTGAGATTTTGTAGTCCGAATAATCCGCGATCCTTCTTTAATATTATTGATTTTTTTCTCCAATTCCTGTAAAGTGGTTTCGTCAACTAAATCTGTCTTATTCAGGAGAATGACATCACCATAAGTAATTTGACTTAAAGCAGCTTCAGAATTGAATAAATCTAAGCTATAATTGGCAGCATCAACTACAGTAATAATAGAATCTAATCGGGTTAGATCTCGTAATTCTGAACCCAAAAATGTCATGGCCACTGGTAAAGGATCAGCTAAACCAGTGGTTTCAACAACTAGATAATCTAGCTTTTCTTCCCGTTCTAAAACTTTGTAAACAGCATCAACTAAGTCATTATTAATGGTACAACAAATGCAGCCATTACTCAATTCCACCATGTTTTGATCAGTGGAAACAATCAATTCGTTATCAATACCAATTTCTCCAAATTCATTCACTAAAACAGCAGTTTTCACACCTTGCTGATTTGTCAAAATATGGTTGAGTAAAGTAGTCTTACCGCTACCGAGAAACCCGGTAATAATAGTTACTGGTAAACCTTTTTTAGTAAGTTCCATGGTCTGAGAGTCGGAATTAACTATTGTTTGCATGGTGGAAAGTGAATTGTTGGTGTATTTTAGATTTTATCTTAATTTTGTCCACGAGAGTAACATATTTACATACCAGCTTGAAAAATTTGGTTAGCAGTTAAAGTTAATTCGGGGAAAGTACGTGAAACTATAGTTTGATTTCCTCTAAATTGACTTACTTGATATTCCCCATTGATTAAGTCATAGATAGAAATAGTTGGTTGTTTAGGATTTCCAATATAGGGAGTTCCTCCTAATGCTAAATAATCAACAATCCAATATTCAGGAATACCAATTTCTTCATAATCTTTGACTTTTGTTAAATAATCAACACGCCAATTTGTACTCACAACTTCAATCACTAAGGGAATTGATGTACCTTGGATCAGGGTAGATTGTTGTTTCCATAATGGCTCATTGATTAAATTAGGACGATTGATGATCAACACATCTGGTGAGTAAGCAGATTGATTTTCAGGGGGTTTAACTAAAACAGTTTTAAGAATACGATAGGGTAAATTTAAGCGTAGATATTCAGCCGTGGCTCTCTCAGCCAAAAAACCAGTAATATCTTCATGATCTCCTAATGGTTGTGCCATTTCAATAATTACTCCATGATGTAATTCATAATACTTTCCCTCTGGTTTCCATTCCACAAATTCCTCAAAAGTGACTGATTTAGTTTTGGGTAATGCTTGAATCATACTTTACCTCCAGGTGTTGACGAGATTAGCAAGTATTACTAATAATAGTTAATAGTTATTAGCTACTAAGACCTCCAACTATAACAAAATTCATCCATCAACTTACTCCATGCAGCTTGATCTTAATCTAGGATGACACCATTGTCATCAAATTGCGTTATCATTATTAATCGTCAGATTGCCTTATTCCTCTATTATGACCCTATCTATTTACAATACTCTCACCCGTCGTCAAGAGCAATTTACCACCGTCGAACCTGGAAAAGTGAAAATGTATTGCTGCGGTGTGACAGTTTATGATTACTGCCATTTGGGTCATGCTAGAACGTCCATTGTCTGGGATATAGTGCGTTCATACCTGAAATTTATTGGCTATGATGTGTATTACATCCAGAATTTTACGGATATTGATGATAAAATTCTCAAACGGGCTAGAGAAGAAAATTCCTCCATGGAAATCGTCGCAGAACGCTACATTCAGGCGTATTTTGAGGATATGTCACGGTTAGGAATTAAAGAAGCTGACGAATATCCCCGCGCTACACATACAATGAATGGAATTCAGCGATTAATTCACGATTTAGAGCATAAAGGTTTTGCTTATCCCGCTGACGGAGATGTCTATTATGCGGTACAGAATTTTAACGAATATGGTAAACTTTCAGGACGCAAATTAGAGGATATGCAAGCCGGTGCGAGTGAACGGGTAAATATCGAAGACGCGGAATATCAAAAAAAGAAATACCCCTTTGATTTTGCCCTCTGGAAGGCTGCAAAACCCGGTGAACCTGCGTGGGAGTCTCCCTGGGGAAAAGGCCGCCCAGGATGGCATATAGAGTGTTCTGCCATGGTGCGCGATCGCTTGGGTGATACAATAGATATTCATGCTGGTGGTGCTGACTTAATTTTCCCCCATCATGAAAACGAAATTGCTCAATCAGAAGCTGTGACTGGCAAACCTTTAGCCAATTATTGGTTACACAATGGTATGGTTAAGGTAGACGGTGAAAAAATGTCCAAATCCTTGGGTAATTTTATCACAATTCGCCAATTATTAGATCGTGGCATAGACCCAATGGCGGTAAGATTATTTGTCTTAATGGCACAATACCGCAAACCCATAGATTTTACTGATGATGGCATATTAGCAGCAACCAATGGCTGGCATACGCTCAAAGAAGGTTTACTTTTCGGTTATCAACATGGTAAAAAATTAGAGTGGGATGAGTCTAACCTGATCCAAAATCTGAAATCTCAAATCCAAAATGCGGAGGTTGAGAGATTTAAAGCAGCAGTGAATGATGATTTTAATTTCCCTGGTGGTTTAGCAATAATTTTTGAATTAGCCAAAGAACTAAATCGAGAAGGAAATATTATTATACATCAAGGAAAAACAGAAACACCAGCCAATGAATTACTGCAAAAATGGCGAACTCTAATTAGATTAGCAGATGTTTTAGGTTTAACCGCCCAACCAGAAGTAGAAAATCCCGTTAATCATGGTATAAATGATGTTGATATTGAGGAGTTAATTCAAAAAAGACAGGTAGCAAGAAAAGCCAAAAACTTTGCAGAATCTGATCAAATTCGTGATCAACTATTAAAAAAAGGTGTTACCTTAATAGATAGCAAAGAAGGAACACGCTGGCACAGAGGGTAAATTTTAATTTGCTTATAGAACATATTTTCTCTGAATAATTAACCGCAGATGAACGCAGATAAACGCAGATTAATTACAGCTTGGTATCAGCATACCATAGATTATTTTTGTAGTCAGATGCACTGCATTTAATTTCTATAATTATATTGGACAAGTGGCGGGATATTGGACAAGTAGCGGGCAAGATGCCCGCACCACAAGATTTAGCTATATTAGGATTGTCCAATTTAGGTGGACAAGTAGCGGGCAAGATGCCCGCACCACAAGATTTAGCTATATTAGAATTGTCTAATTTAGCTGCTTAACAGCTTACTTTGGCTCGAAAACCGCTGTAATTCCCAAAAACTATGGTTTTCAACGTCAAGGTGGTTTACCTACTTGCGAGCAAAATGTTTTTCCATTACTGCTAAAATCATAGGTGCTGCTACACTACCACCACCACCACCAGAATGTTCAGCAAAAGCCACCACTAAAATTTCTGGTTTATCAGCGGGTGCATAAGCGCCAAACCAAGCGTGATTTTCTTTAACTCCTCGTCTCCAAGCTTCCGCAGTCCCACTTTTACCCGCTACCGGGGGCAGAGTAGGGGTATTTAATACCTTACCTGTGCCTTCGCTAACTACCTTCCTTAATCCCGCACGCAAAACATTAACGGTTGTAGGTTTGAGATTTAATGATTCTCTCCAACTTTTAGCTTCTTCATTATCCTTGAGTAAATGGGGTTGGACACGATAACCACCGTTAGCAGGTACAGCAAACATGACAGCGACTTGTAAAGGTGTAGTTTGTAAAGCCCCTTGGCCAATGGACATATTTATAGTATCACCCACAGTCCAATCTCTTTTCCATACCTTCTGTTTCCAATTTTCATCGGGAACTAAACCTTTAGCTTCCTCTGTAGTAAATTCAAAACCAGTTTTTTGACCAAATCCATATTTACGAGTCCATGAAATCAATGTTGGTCCGCCAACTCGCTTCCCAACTTGATAAAAGAAGGTATCACTACTCCACTGTAGCGCTCCCACAAAACCCAATGGTCCAAAACCAGCATGATTCCATTCACCAAATCTAGTCCCACCAATAGTTAAAGAACCATAGGTTTGTAATACTGTATCTGGAGAAAATTGTCCCGATTCTAGCGCCGCTGTGGTGGTGACAATTTTAAAGGTACTAGCGGGAGGAAAGACGCTAATAGCACGATTAACTAAAGGATGTTCCGAACCTTGGAGACTTTCCCAATCTTTTTGGGAAAGTTTTTGTTTAGAAAAGATGTTGGGGTCAAAACTGGGATGAGACACCATTGCTAAGATACCACCATTTTTAGGGTCAATGGCTACTATTGCTCCATTTCGATTACCTAAAGCCTTTTCTGCGGCTATTTGCGTCTCTAAATCTATGGTTAAATGTAGATCATTACCAGATTTTGCTTGTTTAGTTCCCAATACTCGGAGGGGTCTACCGCTACCATCTACTTCTATTTGCTGACCTCCCCACTCCCCTCTTAGTAATTTTTCATAAGCCTTTTCTATGCCCATTTGACCCATCACATCGCCTAATCGGTAGCCTTGGGCTTTCTTTTTTTTCAACTGTTCAGCCGTAATTTCCCTGGTGTATCCAAGTATATGAGCTAACTCTTTACCATAGGGATAATAACGAACAGCCTCCGTATTTATTTCCACACCAGGGAGTTCATTTTCATACTCTCTTAATGCTGTAACTTGGGCTTCATTTAAGTTGCGAGCAATACGAATCAGTGAAGAGGGATTAACGGCAGATTCTTCAAGGGTTTTCTCAATCTCTGCTTCGGAAATTTCCAGAATTTGCGCTAGACGTGGACCGACGACAGACCAGGAGGATTTTCTATGTGCCATAGGCCATAAATATACAGACCGAGGATAACGAGTGCTGGCTAACAATTTACCATTTCTGTCAAAAATATTACCTCTTTCTGGTTGTTTAGGAATAATCCGCACCCGGTTAGATTCTGCGCGTTGACGATGTTTCGCTCCTTGTACTATTTGTAAATAGACCAATCGAGCGCCAATACCAGATAACATTAATAATGTGAATAAAATTACAAATGTAGATTGGACACCACGTCCAACTGTGCGCGTATTTTTTTGACTACTAAGCAGTGGTGGTAAAATAGCCATAGGAGTAAAAGAAATTTGGGGTTAAATAGGGAAAAATTAACAATTGACAATATTAAATATGAAATGAGGACATTGGACTGGATATTATGGCTGAAACTGCGATCAAAAATCAAAGGGATTTAAAATCCTCACAGACACTTGATGTTGAATTATACAATGTATTTAAGTTTTTTAACCAAGAACCCGCAGTACAGGGTGTAGATTTGAATGTTAAAAAAGGAGAGTTTTTTAGTATTTTAGGTCCCTCTGGTTGTGGAAAGACTACCACACTGCGCTTAATTGCTGGATTTGAAAGAATTGATGCTGGTAAACTATTGATTCAAGGTCAATTAATGACCGATATTCCTCCTTATCAACGACCTGTTAATACTGTATTTCAAAGTTATGCTTTATTTAATCATTTAAATGTGTGGGAAAATATTGCTTTTGGACTGCGATTAAAAAAAGTATCCAAATCAGAAATTACTAGTCGCGTCACGGAAGCTTTAAAACTTGTAAAAATGGAAAGCTTGCGATCGCGTGTTCCTCATCAACTATCTGGTGGTCAACAACAACGGGTAGCATTAGCGAGAGCCTTAGTTAATCGTCCCGCAGTGGTCCTATTAGATGAACCCTTGGGAGCATTAGACTTAAAACTTCGTAAACAGATGCAGGTTGAACTATCCAATCTTCACCAAGAGTTAGGATTAACCTTTATCATGGTGACACATGATCAAGAAGAGGCGCTATCTCTCTCTGACCGCATTGCTGTGATGAATCAAGGCAGAATAGAACAAATTGGTACTCCCAGTCAAATTTACGAAAGTCCCCAAACAGTTTTTGTAGCTGATTTCATCGGTAATACTAATTTATTTAGTGGTAAAATTGCCGAAATAGACGCAGAATGTGTGAAAATTGAAACAAAAACCGGATTAACCATGATTGTTAATCGCTGCGAACAAACACCTCTAGAAAAATCCCAAAATGTAGTAGTTAGCGTCCGTCCCGAAAAAATCCAACTTTCCCTATATCCACCCAATATACCCATAAACTGCTTTGCTGGAAGGTTAATTAATATCATGTATTCAGGTACTCATGTTAATTATACCGTTGAATTAATCAACGGTATGAAAATTAATGTTTTACAACGGAATACATTCACTAACTTACTAGAAAGAAATACAACCATTTATACTTGGTGGGAAAAAGCCGACTGTTTAGCTATTAGTGAAAATAACAAACTTTAATTGATTTGCGGTCAATTATCCTCAGAATAATATCTCATGAATCAATTATCAACACTTAATTTCCCCCAATGATTAACAGACGTAAACTTCTCAAAAAAATTGCAGTTTTTTCCACCTTATCTTTAGGTAGTTGTGGTTGGAGACTAGCCAATGTAGGCTCAAAAGATATTAACCCTAATCAAAGTGATAAACTATATATTTACACATGGACACAATATACAGATAAAGAATTACTAACAACCTTTACCAGACAAACAGGGATGAAAGTAATAGCAGATGTATATGAATCCAATGATGTCATGTTAGCGAAATTGCAAGCTGGGGGAAGTGGTACTTATAGTATTATCTATCCATCAGATTTTATGGTACAGAAAATGGCAGAAAAAGGATTATTAGCAGAAATAGATCATCAGCGATTAATCGGACTAGATAACTTATTTCCACAATTTAATAATCCCACTTATGACCCCAAAAACCGTTATAGTATTCCCTTCAATTGGGGAACAACCGGGTTATTATACAACTCAGAAAAACTCTCAAATCCACCCGAAGATTGGGAATATCTGTGGCAAAATCGAGATAAATTAAATAAACGGATTACCTTACTCAACGATGTCCGGGAAGTCATAGGTGCAAGCTTGAGAATGCTAGGATACTCCTATAATTCACAAAATGAAAATGAAATAAAACAAGCATATCAAAAATTAAAATTACTCAAACCTGCCATTGCAGCATTTGACACAGATGCTTGGCAAAATAAAATACTAGCAGGAGACCTATTAATTTCCATGTGTTATTCTGCGGACGCGGTGAGAATTTCTAAAGAAAACCCCAAACTAAAATTTGTCATTCCGCGTAGTGGTTCTTCATTATGGACAGATACCATTGTCATTCCTAAATCCAATCCTAATTTACCTGGTGCTTATGCTTGGATCAACTTAATTTTACAACCAGACATAGCTGCCAAAATTGCCCAAAGATTATATATTTCTACCCCTAATAAGGCAGCATTTGAGCAATTACCACAGAAAATTCAACAGAACAGCAATTTATTTCCTCCCGAATCAATTTTAGCAAAATGTGAACGGATTACCCCCTTGGGAAAATTTGAAGAAACCTATGATAGATATTGGACCCAATTACTAA